>JBAYZR010000105.1:0-10268 GCA_041672425.1 Pedobacter sp.
TCGGATGCGACGGCAATTCAGAATTTTGGCATTGCAACGAATGTAACAAATATAGCTGTAATAAGCATTATCAAAAACGGCTGTTATCTCTGCTTCAGAATAACAAATGTCCTATTTGTAGTTCAACGAATGTAGTGAAGATGTTATAAAAAGTCTGAATTCAGACCTCGTCAATATATGATTTTTACGGTTTGTAACTAGCTGATTTTTCATATAATTGTCGAAAACTGGACATTTGCCTGATGCGTATGATGACAAAAATTGTAATTTTTCAAGCTGTTACGGGTCAATTGCCATAAATATTAATTCCGATCAGATGGTTTCCTGTCCAAAATTTTAGTGGTGTTCAACTACCTGTTGACGAGGTCTGGAATTACATTTTATCTATAGTTATACGGAATGGGTACAAAGATGATAGAGTTTCCATGGTCATACCTCGGAACAGTTATTTCTGCATTTGCTGGTGGTCTCTGGGCCGTTTATAAGTTTGCAAACGAATATCGCGAAAATCGCAAATGGAAGCAAATAGAGTTCTTACTTAATTTAAGCCAAAAGTTTTTTGGAACTGATGATATCAAAGCTTGTATTATAAAGTTAGATAACACACATGAACTAGATAATCTAAGACGTATCTTTGAAAGTGAGCGAGCTATTCTGACAGATGCTGAAATTCAAGAGCTTGAAAAATTTAGGAGTCTATTTCAGTTCTTTGATAACCTTAACTGCTGCATAGAAATGAAAGCTCTCACGCTGGATCAGATTAATCTCTTCGGGTGGTTTCTCAATCGAATTGGAGAAACAGATTTTATTCGTGTCTATTGTGCAAAAGTGGGTTTCTCGAATGTTATTGCCCTTGCTGACAAGCTCGAAAAGTATGTGTATTCATCGGCATATTCACGTCTCCATAGAGTATGACAGGGAATCTGAACTTCACACTAACATCTATAGTCCCGGTCATATAGGCTGGGGGCAAAGACAAGAAACGTCGCTTTTCTTCGTTGATATAACTGAACAAGAATATCGTGATGAAATGAAAAACCCGCTCATTACGCCTCGGCGCAGGATAGCGGAACTGATCAGGACCGCGTGGGAAAAGAAGGCTTCGGTAATCTTTCTTGATATCCTGCTGGACAAAGCGGATTGTTACGATCCAGGCGGTGATAAGGAACTGAGAGTCCTGCTACAGCATATGATCGACAAAAATGCTGAAACTAAGCTCATCTTCCCGGCACAGATTGGAGCCGATTCAGTGCTGAGAGCAGGGGCGTTTGATGCCATTTTCCTTGCCCAGCAAAAGAAAGGGCGCAGGATTTTTTACCGTACGATAGCCGAAGCAAGTGCCCCGGGCAGTGATTATAAAAATCGGTTCTTTACTGCCTATAGACCTGTCTTTATTTCACAATATTCGAAGTGCCACCCCAGAAACATAGATATTATCTGGTCGGTTCCGATTTTGGCCACCGCCTTGCTGAATGGGGAGGAAGAAGAACTTGAAAATGCGAAAACAGACATCGAAAAAACAAAACCTGTACCTGAAAAACCTGGAAATGCATCAGAACAGTCTTATTATGGCGGACACGTTAATCCATTGGCAAAGCTTCAACTGGGGAATGATGGAGCAGTGATTGACGTCTTTCCTGTTGGGATACTGGAAGATGCCGGAAAAATACTCTTAAGGGCTGGAACGGGTGGGGGGCATGAGGAAGACCACACTCTGCGGATACGTTATCTGCTTGACGAAAAGCATCTTGGTTACCGCGGGAATAAAAATCGTATCGCACGTGTTGAAGCAAATAATTTTACCAAAAACAACCTGCCCAACTGTTTGGACGGCAAGATTGTGGTCATAGGCAACTCCAGCCCCGAGGCTGGCGATATCCATCCGACTCCAGTCGGGCCCATGGCAGGCATGTATATAGTCGGCAACGCTATTAATACCGTCAATGCCGATCTACAGCCTAAATTCAAAAGAGGTTTTCAAGTTTTTATCGAATTATTGGGAGTCCTTATTGCTGCTTTTATTTTCCTGCGCTTGACTCCTTTCCCCGCGCAGATTGTCGCGTCAATAATCTTAATTATGATCCTGATACCCATAAGCATTTACTGTTTTCTAACATCGGGAGTCTTTATTAATTTTCTTATTCCGATTGCAGGAATGAAACTCCACCGGATTGCCAAAAATATTGAAACGGTGATCGAGGACCGGCGGCTAAAAAAGGAGGATAAGCGATGAGTAAACTTTTTCTTAGTGGTGTGATGTTAACAATTGCTGCCGTATTCACGGTCTCTTCAGCAACATTGGGCCTGGCTGCTGACCGTGATATCGGTCTTTTCCTGAGAAACGAAGGGGATTGCAAAATTCAGAATGTGAACGGTACTAACGCTAGAGCTTGCAACAAAGGGACGTCGATCCCCAATGGCGCCGTAATCATTACCAGTCGGAATCTTGACCAGTTTGCCATCCAGTGGAGACAAGAGGAACTGGTGGAAAAGAATTTAGTGGAAGTGCCTGAGAAAGGAAAGAAAGGGTATAAAGTCTGCTTCAGTTCGAAGCAGGTGAGAAACCCGTCTGCCTTGCTTGCCTTTCTTCCGGGATTTCTCCGATATGAACGTTCTGTGGCAGTGACAACAAGCATGCACACCAGGGGTGACCAGCAACCCGTCTGTTTACCCGAGGAGAATGCCACGCTCATTTCAGGACAGCCAATCACATTTTTCTGGTGTGGCCCGGGCGCCATTCTTGAGATTAAGGAAGGAGATAGTGGTATTCTGTTGAAATCCATCCCCTTGAAGCCGGAAAACCGTTTCATAACTCTCCAGCCGGATGAATTGAGCCTTGCTGCTGGGAAAACGTATATCTGGCGTGTTAAAGGTCTTTTTAAAGAAGCCACCTCCTTGAAGATGCTTGGCCAACAGGAAAATCAGGAGATATCCGCACTCCTTAAGCGAATCGACGAGATGAACGATGTTTCTACAGGAGAAAAAGTTGCCCGCAAAGTGGTGCTGCTAAAAGTCCTTCAGGAGGAATATCCAGGGGTATATTCCTTTGCCTGGCTAATACACGGAATTCTGACGAGCCAAGATGAAGCCATCAATAAATTCGATCCTAAGCTAGCCCAATACTTAATAAGATCCATCGAAGTGAAGGAATGCTATTGATACGCTCGCCCAATGTTCATACGACAGACCAAAATCAGAAACTCGACGACCGGTGAATCTTACACCACCTTTCGTCTGGCTGCTTCGATGAAATCAGATTCGCCTGTGCCTGTCTCTGCGGACTCTAACGTGGAGTATCAGGAGGTTGATGTCCCAGGGGGCTGGCTGCTATCAGGCGCTCGGTGAGCGCTTCGATCTCGCTGATCACCTTCTTGTTCATCTTCTTTAACCACCGTTGGGGGATGCTGTCCATGCCGTAATAAGCGCCGGCCAGCATGCCGCCGATTGCGCCGGTTGTGTCGGCGTCTGCACCCTGGTTGACTGTTCCCACAATACATTCTTCGAAGTCTCTCCCCTTGAAAAACCAGTGAAATACCGTTTGAAGCGTATCAACAACATAACCGGTAGCCAAACCCCGGTACGGATCGAAGCAAAAGGTCGGGAAACGAGCTACCAGGCCGTTTGCCTCTCGGCGCAGTCGGGTTTTCGAGGCGCCGCAGAGCGCCTGGTGCAGTAATTCCCCCAGGCAGATGCAGGCGGCGTCGGAAACGGGATTGTTGTGGGTGAGGTGGGCTTGCTCCAGTGTGTATTTTTTGAGCAATTCTGTATCGGGTAGCGAGTATAGCGCCACTGGCAGCATACGCATGGCAGCGCCGTTGCCGGCATCCCACTCGTTGGGAGGCGCCTCCAGCGTGCCGCTGAGCATAAAGGCGCGAATCCCCTTGCGGCAGGTGTCGCCGCAGTCCACTGGCCGCGATTTGAGCCATGCGGCAAAATGGCGTGCAACTCCTTCAAGCGACCAGCTTTGAGCCTCGACGATTGCCCGTGCGATGCAGAGCGCCATTTCGGTGTCATCGGTTACCTGACCCGGTTTCAGCCGTAGCCAGCCGCCGCCGATGATCTCTTTGAAAACCCCGTACTTGGCTTGTATCTCATGGACGGTCATGAACTCCACGGTTGCGCCCAAGGCATCGCCTATGGCCATGCCAATGAAAGCAGCTTTGGCTCGTTCCCGGATTTCATCGGGGTTGTACTGGATAAACACGAGGAAGTCCTTTCTGGCGGATTGTACCGTAACATCACCGATATACGGAAGTGCTGAAGTGAAGGTGTCCTGCAAATAATGAACCAGTGCAGACAATAGGGTAATATGCTTAATAAAGAGGCGATATCTAGCATTTTTAATGAAATTTATTAAGGAGCAGCTGTTGCCTGCAAAATGAACCATCTGTCGTATCCTGCTCTACCATGCTGTTTTTACTGCTATCCGTGACTCTATGAGGATGTTTTGTATGGTTTGGCACGTCTTATGCCTATGTATAAGTCACAGGCAACGACGCCCGTGGGATTATTTTCCGCGGGCGGTTTTATTATTGAAGGAGGGATTAACCATGGCAAGCGCGTGCGAGATGAAGAATAAAATCCAGGGACACCCCTGTTTTGGCGGCAATCATCACAAGAACGGGCGCATGCATCTGGCTGTGGCGCCGCGTTGCAATATCAAATGCGGGTATTGTACCCGAAAACATGATTGCGCGAATGAATCCAGGCCTGGCGTGACCAGTCGCTTGCTGACACCGCAGGAGGCGATTGTAAAGGTGCGCGAGGTCATGGCCAGTCCGGTGGTGGGTCCGATCATCAAGGTTATCGGTATAGCCGGTCCGGGCGACCCGTTGGCCAATGAAGAAACCTTCGAGACCTTCGAGCTGATAAAGAAGGAGTTTCCGCACCTGATGCTTTGTATGAGCACCAATGGTCTGCTGCTCCCTGAATCCATTGATCGTCTGTATAAATTGGGGCTGCACAGCCTGACTGTTACCATCAACGCTGTTGACCCGAAGGTGGGGGCCCGGATCTACCGTGACGTTGTCTATCACGGCAGGCGCTACAGCGGCGTTGAGGGGGCCGACATCCTTATCGCCAACCAATTGGAGGGACTCAGACTGGCCGGTGAACTGGGCTTGACCATCAAGGTCAACTCGGTGCTGGTACCCGGCGTCAACGATGATCAGATCCCGTTGATTGCTGCCAGGGTGAAGAAGTTGGGGGCGTTTGTGATGAATATAATGCCGATCATCCCGGAAGCGGATTTTGCGAATATTGAGCCGCCCAGCGAGGGGCGCATGGCTGAAATCCGGCGTGCGAATGAGGATATAATAGGTCAATTTGCACACTGTAAACAGTGCCGGGCCGATGCAATCGGTCTGATCGGACAGGATGTGACGATTGGGGAGCCGGGGTGTGCAGTATCTTCAACATGATTTTGATGGAAAAGAGATGTTCAAACCGTTGAGGGGCAAGGTGGAAACCATGAATAGCAATCACGACATTATTATCGACGATACTACTCTGCGGGATGGCGAGCAGACCGCCGGGGTGGTTTTTAGCAAGCGCGACAAGATTGCAATCGCCAGAATGCTTGATTCCATAGGCGTACAGGAGATTGAGTGCGGCATTCCGGCCATGGGCAAAGAGGAGCAGGAAAGTGTCAAGGCCCTGGTTGATCTGGGACTGAATGCCCGTTTGATAACCTGGAACCGGGCGTTGATTCCCGACATCCAGGCCAGCATCGACTGTGGTCTCATGGCCGTGGATATCTCCCTTTCGGTCTCGGATATCATGATTAATAACAAACTCCGTAAAACCCGCGAATGGGTCAAGGAGCAGCTCCGTGTGGCGCTCGGTTTTGCCAAGGACAAGGGGTTGTATGTCTCGGTTGGTGGCGAAGACGCCAGTCGCGCCGACCTGCCATTCCTGATCGAGTTGATGCAGATTACCAGGGAGATGGGCGGTGACCGCTTCCGTTTCTGCGATACTCTGGGAATCCTGGATCCCTTTACCATGTTCGATAAGGTGCATGCTCTGCGGACAGACCTTCCGGAATTGCCGGTCGAGGTGCATACCCACAACGATTTGGGGATGGCCACCGCCAATGCCATAGCTGGCATCCGTGCCGGAGCAACGTTTGTCAACACAACGGTTAACGGGTTGGGAGAACGGGCCGGCAATGCTGCCCTGGAGGAGGTCGTAATGGGGTTGAAGCATGCCAGCGGTATTGACACCGGTATAAACACCCACCGATTCCGCGAGATGTCCCTGTTCGTAGCCAAGGCCTCTCATCGACCGTTGCCGGCCTGGAAAGCGGTAGTAGGCGAACGGATATTTGCCCATGAATCAGGATTGCATGCCGATGGTGTACTTAAGGACCCAAAGAATTATGAAGGGTTCGATCCGGCCGAGGTGGGGTTGACGCGCCAGTTTGTGGTCGGCAAACATTCGGGCAGCAGCGGCCTGATGGAGCGTTATCGCGACATGGGGATTGCCATCAGCCGCTCCGAAGCCATGCATCTTATGGATAAGGTGCGCCGCATAGCCCAGCAGACCAGTCGACCGCTCAATAACAACCAGTTGATCAAGTTGTACGGGATAAAGAAGGCGGCTTGAGCCGATAAAATCTACTCTCCCAAATACGTATACCCCAGCAGAGTCTTGTCCAGCAGTTCTATGAAGTGGCTGCTTTCCTCAATGGAGATCTTCTTCGAGGCCACACTCTTCTCAAGATTGTCACGAACGCGTTTCAGTATTTCAGGTCCCTTGTACTGGACGTACTTCAGGGTTTCCCAGGTCGCGTCGCCGTTGATTACCGTATCGATCATATAACCGGTTTTCTTGTTGAAGGTGATATGAACAGCGTTGGTGTCGCCGAACAGGTTGTGCAGATCCCCCAGGATCTCCTGGTAGGCGCCGATCAGGAAGAATCCTATGTAGTAGTCCTCGTCCTTTTTGATCTTGTGCAGCGGCAGGAACTTGGTTCGGCCGCTCTCGCCGACGAAGCTGGTGATCTCGCCGTCTGAATCACAGGTGATGTCGGCAATGGAGGCCATGACATCCGGCTTATGGTTGAGCCGCTGCAACGGCACGATAGGGAAGAGCTGGTCAATGGCCCAGGAGTCGGGGATTGACTGGAATAGCGAGAAATTTGCAAAGTAGGTTTGTCGCATGGAGAGCTGAAAGTTTTGCAGCTCCTCCGGGATCGGTTTTATCTTTTCAACGATACTGTTGATCTTCCTGATGATTTTCGAGTAGAGCCATTCCGCGATAGCCCGGTCGTTGAGCGTCAGGTAACCCAGATTGAAGAGGCTGACCGCCTCGTTTATAAGCTGTAGCGTGTCGTGGTAATCCTCTCGCAGCGAGTAACGGTCAATGCTCTTGTAGATGTCCATCAGTTTTTTGACGGTCGGGGCTACCTTTTCAGACTGGGTCAGGATCTCCTCAAAATTCGGCATGAGATGCTGGGTATTGGTGTTAAGGACATTGGTGACCAGCACCGAGTAGTGGGCAACGGTTGCCCGGCCTGATTCGGATATGATATTGGGACATTCCACTCCTGCCTCGTCACAGATGTTCTTGATCTGGTAGATGACGTCGTTGGCATACTCTTCAATGGTATAGTTGACACTGGAAAAATAGCTCGATTTGGATCCGTCGTAATCCACTCCCAATCCGCCGCCGATATCGATATATTCAATTCCAACCCCCAGTTTCTTCATCTCGGTATAGACGCGGGCAACTTCGATCAGTGCGGTCTTGATCTTGTCGATCTTGGTTATCTGGCTGCCGATGTGGGAGTGAATCAGTTTTACGCATTCCAGCATCTCCTGCTCTTCCAGCATGCGGATGGCGGCTATGATCTCGGACATGCGCAGGCCGAACTTGGCGTCTTCGCCGCCGGATGTGGCCCATTTGCCGGTTCCTTTGGAGGAGAGCTTGACCCTGATGCCAAGTTTGGGCTTGATGCCGGTCTTTTTTGACAGTTCCACGATCTTTTCCAGCTCGAAAAGTTTCTCCACTACCAGGGTTATATCAAAGCCGATCTTGGTCGCGTATAGTACGGTTTCTATGTATTCGGAGTCCTTGTAGCCGTTGCAGATGATGGGCAGCCCGTTGCCGGTTGAGATGGAGATTGCCGCCACAAGTTCAGGTTTGGAGCCGACCTCCAGGCCGATATTGTGGCGTTTGCCGTAACTGGCGATGGCCTCGACCACCTGGCGCTGCTGGTTTACCTTGATAGGGTAAAAGGTCTGGTACTTGGCCGGATAGTCGTTTTCCTGGATGGCGCTTTTGAAGACGCGGTTGATGGAGGCGATCCGCCCCTGTAGTATGTCCATGAAGCGCAGCAGGATAGGGGGTTTGATCTTGCGTTTGATCAGGTCGTTCACCAGGTCGCGCAGATCGATGGACTGCTTGGAGTTGGACGAGGGATGGACGCAGACATTTCCTTTTTTATTGATCGAGAAGAGGTCGGCGCCCCAGTTGTCTATGTTGTAAATCTTGGCAGAGTCATTTATTGACCAACGTTCCATAATCATTTCTCCGAGATTCGATATGATTGCAACTGACCCACAATATGGAAAAAGACCTGAAAATATCCTGCAATACAGCTCCCATGTCAATTGTTTTCTAACGTTACCTGATATCATTTGCCAGCGTCAACCTTGACAAGAGCGCCAGGAATGATTACATCAGTTATATATATGCGGAATAGTATCATCATCTCAATTTAAAAAAAGTATGGAAGTCTGCCATGTCACGTTTTTCAGTCAGGAAACCGTACCATCGCGAGATCTTTAGCCGACATGTTGGCGAGATCAGAAGTCTTTTGCACGCCCTTGAGATGCGGGATGAAATGGAAGAAACGGAAAACCGTCCGCGGATGGATATCTACGAGGCCGGTGAAGGGGTTATTTTAGAGTTCGATCTGCCAGGTTTTAATGTGGAAGATATCAGCCTTAAAGTGTGTGGACTCATGCTTGTCCTGGATGCATGCAAACTGCGGGAAAAGAGCGCTGGCAGCTTGATCTGCATGGAGCGGAGTTTCGGTCGTTTTCGCCATGCCGTGCATATCCCCGGTAATATTGATCCATGTTCCATCACCGCTGAATATCGTTTGGGCGTGCTGCGGGTAGTATGTCCAAAAACTGATGAGCGGCAGGTACCCATAAAGGAGATTACGATTGAGTGACACGGAAAAAGATACAGAAAAACCGGAATCCGAAGATCTGAAGATTCCCGAGGTGATGCCACTCCTGCCGGTACGTGACGTGGTGGTCTACCCCTTTATGATTATCCCGCTTTTTGTTGGCCGGGAGATGTCGGTTAAGGCGGTTGATAGCGCCTTGGCCGGTGACCGCATGATCCTGCTGGCGACGCAGCACGAGATCAGCGAGGAGGATCCGGCGCCGGATAAGATCTACAGCATCGGTACGGTGGCCATGATCATGCGCATGCTCAAGCTGCCGGATGGCAGGGTCAAGATTCTGGTTCAGGGTTTGACCAAGGCGCGGATCATGGAATATACTTCTGAAAAGCCTTTCTACACTGTGCGCGTTGAGCGGATGACGGATCTGCCATTGGTGGATATTTCGCTGGAGACCGAGGCGCTGATTCGCACCGTGCGTGAACAGCTGGCCAAGGTGATCGAGTTGGGGAAACAGATCTCTCCGGAGGTTATGGTCATCCTGGAGAATATTCAGGATCCGGGCAGTATGGCGGACCTGATCGCCAGCAATCTGGGACTTAAGGTTGCCGATGCCCAACAGTTGCTGGAGTTGGCTGAACCGATCACCCGTCTGACCAAGGTCAACGATTTTCTCAACCGCGAGGTCGAGCTGCTCAGCGTACAGGCCAAGATCCAGAGCGTGGCCCGCGAGGAGATGGGCAAAAACCAGCGGGAATACTACCTGCGCGAGCAACTTCGGGCTATTCAGCAGGAACTTGGCGATGGTGAGGGAAAAGAGGAGATGGTCGAGATCCGTAAGGCCATCGAGGACGCCAAGATGCCTGAGGGGGTCAGGAAAGAGGCCTTCAAACAGCTGGGACGTCTGGAAAACATGCACCCTGACGCTGGCGAGGCCGGAATTATCCGAACCTATCTGGACTGGCTGGTGGAGATTCCATGGAGCAAGACAAGTAGGGATAGCCTGGATATCGCCCGTGCCGAGAAAATTCTGAACGATGATCACTTTTACCTGGACAAGATCAAGGAACGCATCCTGGAATTCCTGTCGGTGCGCAAACTGAAGAAAAAGATGAAGGGGCCGATCCTATGT
>JBAYZR010000106.1:0-10265 GCA_041672425.1 Pedobacter sp.
CAACTCATATAACTCATTCAACTCATTCAACTCAACTAACTCTACAAACTTTCCTTATTGGGAATAGCAATCTCAACCGCCTCTTCATGGGCCTTTGGTCGTTCCACCTCTCCCGCTGCCAGAACCTCTTCGATGGTGGGGATGATCTTGTCCAGGATATGACTTTGACGGAAAGCATCCCGGCAGGCCAGGCGTACCTCCCGCTCGGGGTTGTGTGGTTTTTTGCCGGCGATGCGGAACGCCACCGGAACCACCGTATCGAACTTGAAGATATCGGCAATATCGTAAACAAACGATTGCGGCTTGCCGGTATGGATGAAACCAACTGCCGGGGCATACCCCGCAGCCAGAATGGCCGCCTCACAAATCCCGTAGATGCAGGCCGTAGCTGACGACAGGCAGCGGTTGGGCAGATCCCCACTTTCCCACTCGGTGTGGTCATAATTACGATGTTTCCAGTCAACCCCGTACTGCCGCGCCAGCAGCTCGTACATCTTGCGCACCCGCACCCCCTCAATACCACGCAATTGTTCGACACTGCGCCGTTCTGGCGGTTCTTCCTTGAAACGCAGAGCATACATCTTGCGGACAACCTTGAGTCTCGCTGAATCATCCAAAGCCAGTTTGGCCTGATACAACAATCGATCCGAACGTGCGCCCCCAGGCTGACCAGCAGCATACAACCGCACCCCGGCCTCGCCGATCCAGACCAGCAGACACCCGACCCGCGCAGCAAGGACAACGGAGGAATGAGAGACCCGTGTACCCGGTTCCAGCATCAGGCAGGCCACTGTGCCGATGGGGATATGGGTGCGGATTCCGGTCTTGTCAACTACAACAAAAGAACCGTCGATGACATCAAGATTCCCTTTTTCGATATAGATCACCGAGATACGATCCTTGATGGGGAGCGGTTTCAGGGGAGGTAAGATTGGTACAGTCATGAATTACTCCTCGGGCTTCTGTTTTGCTTCTTCCTTGTCCGCCTACATTCACGTTTACAATGTTGACTAATCCGACATATTGCGATACATTTTGAATTACATTATGCAACACATGGAGGCCGATTATGCCAGCACTCAGCCTACGTCTGCCGGAAGACCTTGATCACCGACTGGATGATGAGTCCAGACTTGAAAAACTGCCGCGCTCCGAGGTGGTGCGAATCGCTATCGTCGATTATCTTACCCGTCGCGAGCGGGAGCGTTTCATGGCCGAACTGGTGGCTGCCGCCACTGTCTTGGCGCAAAACCCGGATGCCATGCGAGAAGCCCGAGAAATGGCCGAAGAAGGTATTGTCACAAGCAACGAAGCGCTGGACATTGCGGAAGCTCACACACCTGGCGATCCATGGTCCGTGGAAAAGGACGAAAGGTGGTGGAAATGATGCGCAGGGGCGAAGTGTGGGTTGTCAACTTCAATCCAAATAAGGGGAAGGAAATCGGCAAAATTCGCCCGGTTGTCATTCTTCAGGCAAACGAGATCACCGCCGCCAGCCTGGGCACCATACTGGTAGCTCCGCTCACCACGCGGCTCTGGAGCGCCTTAGAGCCGCTGAGAGTTAAGATAAGCGCTCGCGACCGCCTTGAGAAGGATTGTCATGTCATTGTTGAACAGGTACGGGCACTCGATCATTCTCGCTTTGGGGAAGGCCCCCTGACCACGCTCACCACTGAAGAAATGGCAGCAGTTGAGAAGAGTCTCAAAGGTGTCCTGGGGCTGTTGTGAGCAGCCAATCCCCCTGAATCCCCTTTAGGCCCGTTTTTTGATTCCAACGATTCCGTAGGGGCGGCCCCATGTGGCCGCCCGCCTTTGATTCAGACCCGCCGCACCAGCATCAACCCGCAGCCGAAGCCTTTGGCCGGACCGATGCCGGACGAGAATCACAGAATCGGCACCACCGAAAGCAACCCAAGCCCCATAACTTTGCCATGACCAATGCCGCTTTGCAGGACTTTCCTGAATTTATCCGGCTCATCAACGATCAAAGTTCCATCGAACAAAACCGAAAAAATGCTGATGGAATTATCTGAATGCTGTTTGTCACGAAGCATCTGCTCTTGTGAAATACGTACATCAATCCTCTCTTCCGCTTCTTCAGAGAAATCGAAGGAGATCAAATTCGGCAGAGAAAATCCGTGTTGCAATCCTTTTCGTTCCAGCCATCTTTCCTGTTCTTCAGGCTTCAAAAGCCCGAGACGTTTTCCTTTGCGAGATACACAAGGATTGGCGCGCAGCCTGAAACGGAAACGCTGCCCGCTTTTCAGCGAATCGAGCTTCAGCTTTTCCTTCAAATCAATAGCCTTATCAGCATCTGCCAGCCAATTCTTTACAGTTATCCCCGTCCAGACAGGCAGTTTCTTACTTTGAACGAGAATACGGGGATTACCTGTGGAATCAGTTTCCGGCTCAAGCCGCCACATAAATTCACCTTCAGGGCATTTTGTATCCGGCGGACTAAAGGCCCGACAGAGTGAAGAGTGTAACTGATAGGGGTTGGACAAATCACGTCGCGCATCTTTGCAGCGCAGATCAAGATGAATTCTACTCAGGAACATCGGCCACCTCCAGAGGAAACGGAATCCACTCTGAGCGCACGAACCGTCCGCCAAAACGGCGTTCAGCAAAAGACGACAACGGCTGATCCATCTTGAGCACACCAGAGCCGTCTTCAGAATCCAGAGAAACAAGGAGTTGTTCCGGCGGCTCTTCTTCCCACCGGCGCAGATTACCAAGCCATGGATACGCTTTGAGTGTGTCTAATAAAGGTGTGTCCTGTAAACCATCCTTGATCCAGACCGGCTCTGCCGGAAGATACGATTTACGACCCAAGGCAAGAGGCCACATTGGATTTTTCAGCTTATCGTGTGCCTTTTTCAGAAGCTCACGATCCTCCCCTTCAAACGCCACAAGAAAAGCGGCATCGGCAAGATAGTGCCGTTGAGAAACTATGCCATCATCGGAAGAAGTTCCGTTCGCTCTAATGACCGTATCAGAATCAGCACATCCCGCTGTCTGGTAGTCATATTTCAGCACGCCGGAGCGGTCATGACGCACCCCCATTTTCAGACGTGTAAGCGGTTCAAGTTCTGTCCAGTATTCGCGGTCAATCCCCATGGCAGCGGCGAGGAGCCCGATAACGCCGGACTTGCTCGGTTCTTTGCCGGTGTCGCGCTGGTCAAATCGGCTGGTAGTTCCCCATGACTGCATGGGACCAACCAAACGAAGCAACAAGGTAGGCATGTTATTCCTCCCGTTTTGTAACTGCATCAATCGCCCATTCGACGAGTTTTGGTACGCTTTCAAGTTGTTTGCCCAAGCCATCTGCCTTATATGCTTTGTCAAAGACATCTTCAGAAACGGCAAAACGTGCATTAGCCTTGGTATCGTAAAGCTTATCCAGCGCAGCGGCTTTGGCGAACAATTTGTCCGCCGATTCTTTGGTCAGCGATTTTCCCTTGGCGTAAATCGGCGTTTCAAAGGCATTGGCCAAATTGCGCGGCGCGGTATTACGGCGCACTGAGATGGAAATAAACTCCGGCGGATTATGAGCCGCAAAACTGTTCTGTTTTCCGGTCGGCTCGGCAATCACAAAACCGTCCAAAAATGCCTTTAAACCATTTTCTGCAAGCGTAGTGTTTCCCTGGAGATTTGCCACCAACTTTTCCCAATCAACCACAGCATATCGATAGAAACAGGCAGAATTGAACTCGATAGTCCCCATCATGTCAGCCCCGGTGGTGTCTTCGGGTTTGCGGTCATCTACGGCGGTGTAAAAATCGAATTCACGCTCTACGGAATGCGTCGAAATAGCGTGGGCAACATGGCAGGCTGCGTACTGGTTTTTATCGGGCATGACCGCCAGCATCCGCCCGAACAAGGCTACGTCCACACTCAGGCGTGATCTGTTTTCGCCGTCAATGGCATCGTTCAGACTTTTAATCACCGACTCCGACAGTTTGGCTTTAAGAAGGTCAGCAAACGAATCTTTGATTACTTGAGCAAGCGAGTCAATCTCTTTCGGACTCAGAAACAACAGCACATCAGTCGTTTTCTTTTCCTTGTCAACCTTGACTGTTTTCTTGCCACCAAGACTGTTCACAGCGGCTTCAATTGCCTTCAACAGGTTCTCTGCCGAAAAGTCTTTGTGATCCTTCAACACTGAGGACAATCTGTCCACGAGCGCATCCACAACACGTTTCGTCCTGTCAGCCACCCAGTCCTTGTTTTGAACCTTGAAATATTCTCGTATTGCCCGTTTAAGACACTGGCTGGAAACACGGGCACGACGGGTTCCGCCGAAAAAAGCATCTTTTGGCGCACCGGTATCGTCACGGTTCAGGTTGGAGGGGGCGAAGTTCTGAAGTACATGGATTTCGATAAATGTTTTCATTTCGTAGGTCTCCTTATTTGTATGTTTTGGTGGCGATATAGTGAATCAAAGATGCCGGTAATAATCCCGCGCCCAAGCGTTCTGTGTACGCTTCTGTTTGTCATTCCAATACAGCACCCCCTTCAACAGAGCTTCAAAATCAATGTGGTGTTCTTTGAGCAAGGCGATCATTTGCCGCAAACGATACGATAACTGGTCAGCATCAGCGTCAAGCAGAGTGATGAACCGTTTTTCCGTACTGGTCAGCTTTCGCTGGTCATCTGGACTCATCTTACTTCGCTTATCCTTGTCAAAGACGGCGCACACCTCGCCAATCGGCATAGGCACACCATTACGCCCGTCACGCCAATGCATTGCCCAAAGTCCGGCCACCAGATAATGCATTTCTCGTCGCCACTGATTGTCATCATCTTTGATGAATGGTTCGACGTAGGGAAACGCAGGAACATGCCTCCCTGGATCAAACGCCAGACTTCTGCGAAGTACTGCTCGAACCTTCGTGTCCCTTTCATTCAGCTTTTCCAGCCACTCAATAAATTTGCTCATGGTTCCTCCGTTTCAGGTGCAAGTTTCTTGATCATTTCATTTATTTCTTTCAGCTTGGTCCTGATTGGCTTCTCTGCCTTTATAAGTGCGCGGATTGCCCAGGCATCACCGGACGATACCGCAGCACCGTATTGATTCCAGGCCATTTGCATTGCTCTACGAACGTATTGCAGCCATTGGCAACGAATGTCGTCGGAGTCATGAGCAAATGTGTATTTTCCCAGAATGCTATGAAATTGAGATTCAAGTGTTGACCAATAATAAGAAAGTACTGTCATTTGATTTACGAACTTGAGAATGTCTTCACGATCAACCTCTCTCCCACCATGACCGATAATGTCTTTGGCATAAAGCTCACAGGCATTTTTCAGTGAGAAACCTGCTTTTTCAGCATCACTCAAAATTTGATTGATTTCAAAGCGGAGATTGCTATCTCCAGATATTGCTTCCGGAAGTATAAAATATTCCGCTCTCCAAAATGCTATATTTGGTCGTGGTGGAAAATACTTTTGACCAAGCACCAACACCCCTATTGGTGCCCTCTTGCGATCTCTCTTACACAGTGCCGCTGCATTCTCTATAACCTTTGGAGCAAGTTCCTCTGCATCTGGAAGCAGTGAGTCAAAATCTCGCCAAATGCCTTTTTCATCAAATTGCAAAGCAAATCTTTTCTTTATTTTCTCTTTTGTCTCTTCGTCCTTAACCTCTTTAATGATATGCCCGATCATTGGATCCAACACCATTGATTCCAGGTATCCAACACCCGACGCAAACCCGACTTCTGACACAAATTCTTGTTGTGCTTTTTTAAGTACAACTGAACGGGTTCGCCATGTGTACAGGTCAATAATTCCTGTAGCCGTTCTTTCAATAGTCCGGTCTTTTTCTTTTCCATCCTTTTTACCAGTTACCTTGACTTTAGTTTTCAGATAATCAAACGAATCTGGTGTTCTTTCCCATATTGGAAAGTCACATTCCATAACGTTTCGATTTTGCGGAACAAGATTGAAAAGCAACGTATCATGCAATGTCTGGCCGACAGGAACAGCTATTATTGAACCTGCTGATGGTGCTGTCCCCGTGTGAGAAATTTCACTTTTTCCTGTTGATACTGCAAATGTCTGAGTAGCAAGCAGCCATCGTGTAGCAGCGGCAAAAGTTATGCGGCCTGAATCTGACTCATTGGTATGATCAAACAGCACCTTTGCGGTATCAGCATTATACTCGACAGCCAGGGCGGCCCAGTTTCGCCATTTATTGGGTTCAAATGTCGGAACCTGCCAAAATGGGTACTTTCCATCAAACAACCAGAACCGATCTTCCCATTTATCCAAATAAACCGTAATCCTATCACCCGGCAACCCCGCCGTGAACAACGCCTTGGCCTGTTCAATGTCGGTCGGCCCTTCCAAGGCACGATACAACACCGCCAGCAGAAAGCGATGCAGTGCCGCCACCACCAAAGGTGATGGGTCTTCGATGGCGGCAATCTCCCTTGAACGTAGCAGGGTATCACTGATGCCTAGTTCATCGCGATTTCCGTCGAGAAACCGTACAGGAATCCACTTCTCTTCTATCAGATTGAATTTCCTCATTCGCCCTCCTTCCTTTCGTAAACAATCCCCAACTCATCATCCAATCGAACCTTTGTATCCTCAATCCATCGCAAGTTTTTATCCAGTATCATCGGATAACAGTTCCGTAGAAGCGATGATTTTTGCCACCCTTCCGGTATCCCGCCACTCCGAAGTTTTCTGATCACCTCGTTGCGAGACAGACTGACAGCCCGCATGAACCACTGCTTTGCCTTGGCGAAATCAGGAATCGTATCCGGGGTAGAGTCATCTTCATAAAACAACGTAATAGCGACAACCGAATCACTTCCTTGTCTGGTACGGGCCATAAGAGTTCTATGCATTCCCGGCGCGTCCTCGTCGTAAAGAACATACCTCCCCGGATCGTTCCAGGAAGCGTCATCCGGTAAGCCTATGATTGCCTGATTTGCTTGGCCACGCAGAGGAATGGTCTTGCCCTCGCTGTTTATAACAGCTTGGTTCATTCGTTCTTGCAATGGTTCTGGTACGGTTACTTGTTCCTCGTAAACCTTCTCCACCAAGACATCAATTTCATCGGGAAGCGTCAACGTCTGCCTTTTGTCTTCTCGAAGCAGTATCCATGTACATAACAACATATCTTCACGATACACTTCACCCCACCAGAGCGGCTTTCCGAATGAAGGCGGTTCTTCACCGGCAAGACCCGCAACGATGAGGACTGGTTGGGGGAGCGGCCTATAGCCCCGCTTGTGCCGCCACAAACGCCCGGCACGTTGCAAGATAAGGTCAATCGGCGCCAAGTCGGTTACGATCAGATCAAAATCGAGATCAAGGCTCTGTTCCACAACCTGTGTTGCAATGAGAATTTTACGTCCGGTTCGATCACCATCTTCCCCGAATACCGATAATGCCTGTTCCTCGCGCTGCTGCCTCCGGTCAGCCGGATAACGCGCATGGAACAAATATACCTCCGTGCCATCGGCAAGGTGTTTGCCAACATTTTGATCTCGCCGAAACAACGGTTCTCCGTCAGGAAACAACCGGTATAAGTCCTGTGCTCGCTGTACCGTGTTGACCAGTGCCAGCCCCATGCCACCATTGACAAGGTGTTCGTCCAAGGCGGTCTTGATGCATTGTAATTCCGGTGCAATTCCATGTAATTGCAGAGTAAGGCGTCGGGATGGATCGGCCTCAAAGTGCGTCTGGCATACCGAATATAGGGAAAATACTGATAAACGAGGATATTCCGGCTCTTGTTCGGGAAAATCGGTTTTAACCTTATTTGCCAACTCCCGCCTGAACCGTGGCGGCAGAGTTGCAGAGAGGAGCACAACTGAAGAACCCAGTTCCAGCAACCAATGAATAAGGTGAATCAGCAAGGTTCCGGTGTAGGCGTCGTAGGCATGAATTTCGTCGAAAACCACCACCCGGTTTGCAAGACCCCACAACCTCACGAAGTTGTGCCGTACCGATAGAATGGGCACTATGGCCTGGTCAACCGTGCCGACGCCGTATTCGGAAAGAAGCGCCCGCTTCTTGTTTGTAAACCATTCACCAGCGCGAATTTCACCGCCGGTTTCAGGATCGTGGATGCCGGTAAACCTTA
The DNA here is from genome assembly GCA_041672425.1 of Pedobacter sp. GTDB lineage: Bacteria > Desulfobacterota > Desulfuromonadia > Geobacterales > Pseudopelobacteraceae > JACPFJ01. Next base: position 8,102 of record JBAYZR010000106.1, read on the forward strand.
AATTTTGGTAGGTATCGTTCAGCAGTGTCGCACCATGCACAAGTTGCAGGTCAAGCTTTCGGTCTTTACCTTGATCGCAGATGAATTTGAGAGTCCTTTTGAACATGGCATTGCCGGTGGCCTTAGTCGGCAGAGCCATGTATAACCCGCGATGACCAAAACGCCTCTGCATCTCCAGATGGGCAAAGAAAGCCGCTTCGGTTTTTCCCTCACCCATTGGGGCTTCAATCAGCAAAATAGACGGTACCTGCAAGGTTGCCAATGCATCGGCAACAGCCTGTTGCAATGGCCGGGGCGGGAACTTGAATACCTGCTCGAACGTCCGTGAGTCCAATGAAAGCAGGGTTCTATGGTTCCAACCAATGGCGTCAAGCGCCCGTTCAGCGCAGGCTTTCCGTATTTTAAACCATCCCAGCAAATCTTCGCACTCTTCCGGTGTACCGAAGGGGAACCATTTATCGTTAGAACCAATCCAGTCGGCGAAGCTTGTTAGTCCTGACAGCAGCATAAAATCAGGGCCGGAAAGGATCTGCTTATCAGGCGTTCTGGCAGGTTGCAGAACATCAAACACTGCATCGAAAATATCGCGCCGTATATTAGCCCAATCAATGCTGCCAAGCGCATTCCGATTTCCTTCCAGAAATTGGAGGTTGCGCTCAGAAATACGTTCACCGTGGTGACAGCCCACAGCATCGGCAACCAAGATTGCCAGTCCTTCCGGCCAGTCTCGTTCCAGCAATATTTCAGTCAGCACTATCTGGCTTACGAAAGCATGGTTAATGTCGGTATTCGGAATCTTTGGTAATGGCAAACCCGTCAGATTGTCCCATTTACACTGAAAGCCTGGACAGGCTTTTCCCAGATCATGGCAGGCAATCATCAGCAAGATCCAGCTACGAGCATCTTCCCATGCCATCCCCAGAACTTCGGCTAACCTCTTGCGAGTAACTTCCGGTTCACGATCAAGAATTGCGTCCGCACAAGCGGCAACATCAAGCAGATGCAAAACAAGAGGGTGCCATAACCTGATTACCGGCCCCATCAACTGAGACGTTTTTGCCCAAAGTTTTGAAATTGTGTTCATTTCAACTCTCCTGCTAATTACACATCCAAACAATGCCACGGCAGCAGATGATAGCGATCACCATCCCGCTCCGCCTTCCCCCAATATCTCCAATAACTCACCATCACATCCTCCTCAAATCGGGTGACCACATGTGTGCAAAGGCGGGTGGCCACATGGGGCCACCCCTACGAATACCAGGCAACATACAAACATCGGGTGCATACACCGGGCGCGGCAAGCAGCGCCCCTACGTTTCCGGGTTTTCATCATCTTCCGCCCATTTCATCGGGTTGTACATGATGTATTGCCGCGCGGCATCCAATTCCTGTTCATCCCGAATCACCCGTTCGTAATAGTTGCGCTGCCAAAACCGTCCGGGAAATGGTGTCCACCCGGATTCTTTGACCCCTCGGATGTATGCGTTGGTGGTCATTGTCTTGAACCAATCCATCACATCACCCAACGTAGGGGCACCCCCATGTGGGCACCCGGTTTTTCCGGCCCCGTGTGCCCGACCTTGTGTTTCAACCATTAAATCAAAATCAGGGCGGCCACATGGGGCCGCCCCTACGGCATCAAAATTATTTTGGCATGGTGGCGCCTCTACGATGCGAATGATTCCGTGAAAATGATTTGGCATGATGATGGATTCATCGGTTTCCACGGTTTGGAATTTGGCCGGTAATTTATTCCACCATTCTTCAACCATCCTCCCAGCATCGTTCAATATCATTTCACCGTTATATACCTCACCAAACAGGCATTCCCGTCCCTGTGCGCAGAGCGTGACGAAATACGCGCCGGTTGAGGAATAATCGTATTCCCGGAGACGGATGGAATGGCGGTGATGGATATCGGGATCGTATTTCATGGTATTCCCCCCAATTCCACCCAGACCCGCGCCGCCAGGCGGGCATCATCCAGCGCCCGGTGGCGTTTTGCCGATGCAGGTAATCCTCCGAAAAGGTACCTATAGACCGTGTCCAGTTTATGATTCGGCAACTGCGGCAGCTTTTTACGCGCCAAACGGACAGTGCAGCGCCACGGGTTCGGCAGATCAAGACCGAGCAGACTCAATTCATGGCGGACAAACGCGCT
>JBAYZR010000107.1:0-10257 GCA_041672425.1 Pedobacter sp.
CGCCACGGCCGACCCGGAGACCCGCAAGGACATAATACGCCAACTGGGGATCGAACATGCCAAGGTCTATGTGGCTGGTTTCGACCGCCCGAACATCACCTACACGGTCATGCCCAAGCAAAAGCCTTTTGCCCAGCTTGGCGCATTCCTGAGCGGTCGACAGGATGAGGCCGGCATCATTTACGCCCTTAGCCGTAAACGGGTTGATCAGGTGGCAGAGCGTCTCCGGGTGGCGGGATTTGCGGCGGCGGCCTATCATGCCGGTCTGCCCGACGCGGAGCGCCGCCGGGTGCAGGATGCCTTCCGGCGCGACGATCTGCGTATCGTGGTGGCCACCGTGGCCTTTGGCATGGGAATCGACAAGCCCAACATCAGATATGTCGTGCATTACGATATGCCCAAGAGCGTGGAGAGTTACTACCAGGAAACAGGCCGGGCCGGGCGGGACGGATTGCCGTCCGAGGCGCTGATGCTGTTCGGCATGGGCGATGTCATGACCGCCCGCTCGCTGATCGAGAACAGCGACAATGCCGATCGGGTTCGGATCGAGCTTCAGAAGCTGAACGCCATGGTGGCCTATGCAGAGGCGCTGACCTGTCGTCGTCGGGCACTGCTGGCCTATTTCGGCGATCAGCGGGATCAGGATTGCGGCAACTGCGATATCTGCAACGACCCTCCCCAGCGTTTCGATGCCTCGGAACAGGCCAGAAAGGCGCTCTCCTGCGTCTATCGGGTCGGTGAGCGCTTTGGCGCACGGTATGTGATCGATGTGCTGCGCGGCGCCAAGGGGCAGCGGATCATGGAACTGCGCCATAATGAGCTATCCACCTATGGCATCGGCGCGGATCTTTCATCCGTTGAGTGGGACAATATCTTTCGCCAGCTGATTCATCTCGGTTATCTGGTGCAGGACTTTACCCGTTTCGGCGCCTTGGGGCTCTCCCCGGCAGCGCGCCCTGTGCTGAAGAGCGAGACGACCGTCATTCTCGGCAAACCTCGCGATGTTGAGACGGTGGAGCGAGGCAAGAAACGGGCCGGTGGCAAAAAGGATTACGATCAGGCGCTGTTTGATGCTTTGAGAGCCACCCGCAAAAAGATTGCGGATGCTGCTCGTGTGCCGCCCTTTGTGGTATTTTCTGATGCAACCCTGGCGGAGATGGCCCGTACCAGGCCGATAGATTCACGTGAGTTGTTACAGGTAAGCGGAGTGGGCGAACACAAGCTGCGCCAGTATGGGAAAGCATTTCTGCAAGTTATTGCCGTCTATTGTCAGGAAAATGCAGAAAAAAGCGTGTCCCGGTTTTCGGAAAAAGAGCTGGCGTTGACCATGAGCGATACCCAGCGAGAGACACTGCGCCTGTATCGTGAAGGTCTTGACCTGTCGGGAATCGCGGCCCGGCGTGGCTTGAAGATTTCAACCATTACCGCCCATCTGGAAGAATTGCATGATATGGGAGTGGAAGTGGATCTGCTCAGGTTTGTAGATGCGGAAAAAGTGCCGCTGATTCAGGCAAGGCTTGCAACGGTGGGGCCGGGCAGTTTGTCGGAACTGCGCGAAGGTTTACCGGAAACTGTCAGCTATGAAGACATTCGCCTTGTTCGCGGGGCGTGGACAAAGTGTTAGTGAGAAGAGTGGACGAAGCAAAGCAGATCACGCCTTTATTTCTGGCGTCTCGTCATGAGTTATTGAGAAGTTACGTTTTGCATTACAAATTTAATAGCTTGACTTTCGTGCTATAAAGCTGTTACGTTCACTCATGTCCGGTGATTGTGCCGTGATAAAACTAACAAAGAAGAATCAGGAGAAGTAGAAATGGTAAAAGGTACAGTAAAATGGTTTAACGACAGTAAGGGTTTTGGTTTTCTTGAGCAGGAAAGTGGCGAAGATGTTTTTTGTCATTTTTCAGCCATCGGAGGCGACGGATTTAAATCCCTCTCCGAAGGTGATAGCGTAACGTTTGAAGTAGTCAAGGGTCCGAAAGGGCTTCAGGCCGCGAACGTAACAAGAGTCTAAATACAGTCTTTCGTTGAAACAAAAGCCCCGGAGAAATCTGGGGCTTTTTTGTTGCTTGAACAGGTGGTACCTTTTGATTATCAATCGTAACAAAACGGATCACAGCCGTAAAAAAACTGATTCATCATGCTCTATCCAAGGCTCTGAAGGTGTGATTGTAGCTCATCGTGGTGTTGCTGTTGAAGTTTTATTACATGCCGGTGAACGCAGCATGGTTCGAGTTAAACGTCGCTCCGGGCATGTGGTGGGCGATGACGTGGTGGTGAAGGAAGCGGTTTTAGAACGGTTGCCGCGCAGAACGGAACTGCGTCGTCGGGATGTAATGGGTGGTATTCATTTGGTTGGAGCAAATCTGGACGTACTCGGTATTGTTGTTGCTCCCGTGCCCATGCCAACTGTTGGTTTTGTTGACCGGGCAATTGTTGCTGCACGAGCCGCAAACCTGACGCCTTTCGTGGTGGTTAATAAATCTGATCTGGATTCCGGGCTTGGATTGGCTGCCTCGCTGCTTGATACCTATGCCGGCGCTGTTTCTGTATACCATTTGAGCGCAGCCACTGGAAATGGTCTTGACTGTCTGCGGAAGTTTCTAGGCGAGGGGCATAGAGGCGCTTTCGTCGGTTTAACCGGTGTTGGTAAAAGTTCTCTGCTGAATGCCTTGTGTCCGGAGATAGATCTCAGAGTAGGGGCTCTCAATGATTACAATGACAAGGGTTGTCATACAACTACGGTTTCCACTCTTCATTCTCTTCCCGGTGGGGGTGAACTGATTGATACTCCTGGTTTTCAGGATTTTGGTCTGGTAGATATTGTACCGCAGGATTTTGCTGCCTATTTTCCCGGTTTTGAAAAAATCAAAGTTGTAACCTGCCGTTTTCGTGACTGTCGGCATCGTACTGAACCAGGGTGTGCTGTTATCGGGCTTGTTGCCAAAGGGCTGATTTCGGCGGAGCGTTATGCAACCTACCTGGAAATTCTTAGTGAAGTGGAGGCAAGCGATAAAGAGAACCGGCAGCGTGGATGGAACAATTGATACCTCTGAGTACTGAGTAACTTAATCGTAAAAATATACCGTGCAATTTGGCTGCACCAAGGCACTAATCTGTATGATGAAGTAACGGAACATTCTTCATATAAACTTTATTCAGCTGAAGTTTTCTGATTCTGTTGACCTTCCACACCTGGTTTGTTTTTTCTCCGCCGACGTTTCTTGGCGGGTACTCCCGTTTCAGGATTCAACTTCACCGCAGCAGGCGCTTTTGGGGCGGCGGCAACTGATTTCTTCTTGGCAGACGCGCTTTTTAGAGGAGGTCTGCTGCCTGCTCGTCCTCCGGGTTTAATATCTTTATTATGCTTTGGCCGGGCCACTCGATTGTAGTCGTTGACAAACAGGTCGTCCTCAGCCCATTCAGCCGGAATTTTATGTTTAATGTACTCTTCGATGGCCTCCAGGTATAAGGCGCCGTCCTCATCTGCCAGGGATATGGCCTTGCCATCGGCGCCGGCACGAGCGGTGCGGCCGATACGGTGGACGTAATCCTCACAGTCCTGGGGCAAATCGTAGTTAATGACGTGAGAAACCCCATCAATGTGCAGACCACGTGAAGCAACATCTGTTGCTATCAGGATCGCCAGTTTACCTTCCTTGAAATCCTCCAGAATACGCATGCGTTTCTTTTGCTCCACATCCCCGGAAATAACCCGGCAGGGAAAACCGTTGGCGTTCAGGCGATCATACAGGTACTCGCCTTCACGCTTTGTATTGATAAAGATCATGGTGCGCGTCATTCCGTCTCGTCGCAGCAGTCCAAGCAACAATGGGAACTTTTCTTTGCGCGAGGCGTGGTATATGACTTGCTCGACATTTTCGGCGGTCATCTTCTCCGGGGTAACTGAGACTTTTTCAGGAACATTCATGAACTCGTAGGCCAGTTCCATCACACGCTGGTTAAGGGTGGCGGAGAACATCAGGTTCTGGCGTTTGTCAAATGGGGGAAGGCGGCGCAGTATGAAGCGCAGGTCGGCAATGAAACCCATGTCGAACATGCGATCAGCCTCGTCTATCACCAGCATCTCTATCTCTTTGAGGCTGTAGACCTTTTGTTTGAGATAGTCAATCAGTCGTCCCGGTGTGCCGATAATTACGTCAGCGCCTTCGCGAAGAGCGTCGCGCTGCTTCATGTAATCGACACCACCGTAGATGGCCTGGATTGTGAATCCGCAATGTTTTCCCAAAAGCTGGGCGTCCTGTTCGATCTGTACCACCAGTTCGCGGGTCGGCGCCAGTATCAGGGCGCGTGGATAGCTGCCTTTCGCTGAGGTATTGGCCATAAGACGGGTAAAGAGAGTAACCAGGAAGGCTGCTGTTTTGCCTGTTCCGGTCTGGGCCTGGCCAGCCACATCCTTGCCGGACAAAGAGATGGGCAGGGTCTGCTCCTGAATGGGGGTACAGTCTTTAAAACCGGCATCGGCGATGCCCAGTTGGACAGAAGCCGGGAGCTTAAGTTCGTCAAATCGCATATATGAATCCTCAAAGCAATTATGTTGGTGTATGTAATCAGGGAGTCAGAACAAACAAATATACCGTTTTACATCACGTCTTCAGGCCATCTTTGCCGTTCCTTCAATCACAAAATCCTCGACGTATCACTGCTACGCCTGCGGTTTTGCTCAATCAGGAACGACAAATCCGGCCCGAATCCGTGCGTAAAACTTGGTATATCAGTTTATTCTGACTCCCTTATCCGAATTATTACCATATACCGCGATACGCTGTCTGGCAATGGAAACCTTGCGTCAAAGGGTGTGGCAACATCCAGAAATGCTTTGACAAACCGCTTTTCATTACCTTACTATAACAAAAATATATTTTAAGGAACAACCTGATGCAGTCTGCACTAAACATCATTGGCGATGACCTGAAACGCGTTGAAGAGCAATTTCGAAAGGACCTGGAGTCGGACGTCCCCTTGATCCGCAAGGTTGGGGAGTATGTGCTTTCCAGTGGCGGTAAACGTGTTCGTCCCGCTCTGCTTCTGCTTGCGGCAAGATTATGTGATTATCAGGGGGATAAAGCTGTTCCTTTGGCCAGTGTCGTTGAATTTATCCATACAGCCACCCTGCTACATGATGACGTGGTTGATAGCGCCACCCTCAGGCGCGGCATTCCCTCGGCCAATACCCTGTGGGGTAACGAGGCGTCTGTACTGGTTGGCGACTTCCTGTTTTCCAAATCATTTTCATTGATGGTTGCAGTTGGCAGCCTCGATATACTGCGCGTGTTGTCGGCGGCCACTACCATAATTGCCGAGGGTGAGGTCATGCAGCTACTATGCACTGGCGAACTCGACCTTACTGAAGAGTGCTATATCGGTGTGGTGCGCTCTAAAACAGCCATCCTTATGTCGGCTGCCTGCGAGGCCGGAGCGATCCTTGGCAAGGTCTCTCCCGAAAAGCAGGAATTACTTGCCAACTTCGGCATGGATCTGGGGATAGCCTTTCAGTTTATGGATGATATTCTTGATTACATTGCCACTGAAGAAGATTTCGGCAAGAGTATAGGTCACGATTTGGAAGAAGGCAAAATCACCCTTCCGCTGATCCACACGCTGCGTCAATGCTCGGAGGAAGAGCGAACGATCATAGCTGCCGTTATTGAAAAGGATGAGATGTCCCTGGAAGATTTCCGTGATGTTTCCGGTCTGGTGAAACGCTATGGTGGTATCGACTATACTGTTGCTGCGGCACGTCGCTACATTGCATGCTGCACGGCACATCTTGCCGATTTTGGCCAAAACCAGATCAAGGATGCCTTACTGGAGCTGTCCGATTACGTAATTACCCGCAATAGATAGTCTTCTATTACCATCCCACCGTAGAAACCGAATAATTGGCATTCCAGGAGGAATCATGAAGAAGATTCTGTATCTGTTCGCGCTGATTGCGCTCATAGCATTGGTGGCATGTAACCGGAAAGATTCAGCCTCACCGGATAAACAGGCTGTGCCTTCTGAAAACCGGTCGGCCCCTGAGATAGTTGTTAATGGGATGGATGGCTCTCCTCTGAAGTTGTCCAGCCTGAAAGGCAAGGTAATATTACTTAATTTCTGGGCCACCTGGTGTCCACCATGCCGCGAGGAAATCCCCTCAATGATCAAGCTGAAAAAGGTCATGACCGGCAAACCATTCCAGATGGTGGCGGTTTCCATAGATGAGGACGGTAAGTCGGCAATCGAGTCCTTTTTCCAGACCAGCGGTTTTTCCGACCTGCCTGCCTATATCGATCAGGACAGCCGGGCAGCCAAGACATACGGTATCACCGGCGTCCCAGAAACGTTTATTATCAACAAAAATGGCATTGTCGTGAAAAAAATTATCGGTCCGCTTGAGTGGGACTCCCCTGATGTGACTGCTTTTCTGGAAGGATTGCTGAAGTAGTGATGACGCATAATGCATAATCAGGAAGTTACATATGCCGGGGCCTTTATCGCAGGACTGCTATCGTTCCTGTCACCCTGCGTACTGCCACTTATCCCTTCCTACATCACCTATATCACCGGTCTTTCCTTTGCAGATCTACAGGCGGAACATCCTTCCCACATTGTGCGACAAAAGGCGATCCTTCATTCTATCGCTTTCATCCTCGGTTTTACGGTTGTATTTGTCCTTCTGGGAGCATCAGCTACCTTTGCAGGCTCTTTTCTGCAAAGCAATACCATGCTGATACGTAAAGTCGGTGGCGTTCTTATCATCCTGTTCGGTGTTCACGTCACCGGGTTGATCCCCATGAAGTTTTTGATGGGTGAAAAAAAGATCTCAATAAGGCATAAACCAGCTGGTTATGCAGGTAGTTTCCTGGTGGGATTGGTCTTTGCCGCTGGCTGGACCCCATGCATCGGCCCGATCCTGGCAGCAATCCTGACCCTGGCTGCTACTGAAGAGAATATTTACAATGGTATCGTGTTGTTGCTGCTCTATTCGCTCGGCCTCGGCATCCCCTTTCTGCTTTCTTCTCTGGCCATGCACCAGTTTCTCTCACTCTTTAATCGTTTCAAAAAATACATCAGGGCATTTGAAATCATTACCGGTCTGTTCCTGATCGTTGTGGGTGGCCTCCTCTTTTCCAACTGGCTTTCCCGCCTCTCCGGATATACAACCATTCTGTTCAAGGGATTGGAATGAAGACACACCGAGCCTTGCATTCTATCCAACTCGTTGTTTCCCAACTGGTTGTAACGCAAGCGTTTTATGTCGGTATCCTGGAGTTGCCGGTACAACGTTCATTTACGTCTCCCGGCGCCCCGGAACATATGGTGTTGGATATGGATGGTATTGCCATGGTTTTTGTTGAGGAGAGTGATGTTATCAGGACTCATCCCGTGCTTGAGCACCGTTTGTCCATGTTCCCAAGGGGAATCGGGGTTACGCTCCATTTTGAAGTCAAGAATATTGAAGAGATCAATGATGCTATCATGGAGGAAGAGATGGAGATCCTCTATCCGCTTGAGATAAAACCATATGGTATCAAGGAAATGTGGTGCTTTGATCCGGACGGCTACCTGGTGGTTCTGCATGAACCACTGTCTAACGCCAGGAATGGCCGGTGACAGCAAGTTGTGTTGGAGTCAGGAGTTATTTCCCCTTACGTTCCCTCTCCTTGTGATCTTTTTCTTTGGAATCTATTTCCTTGCCATTCTCCGGTGTTGTAACTCTCCAGACCTTTGAGCGTTGCCGATATCCATCGCGCTGTGGTGGCGCAGCTTGAGGCGATGTTACAGCATTTGGCTTGTTTACTGTCGGAGCCATAACAGGGTTGATAGTGCGCTTTTCCCTTACCAAGGGGGGCTGACCGGGTAGTGTCGGCGGCGCAATAGCAAGCGGTGCGGGTTTCTGGAATTTTTGCCGTGCATCAACAGCAGGGGTCACCCGAGGGAAACGCTGATGTAATTCGCGGATGTTCCGGTGCTCTATCCGTGGAGGGAGCAGTCCCGGCGGGGTCTTCTTTATTATCGGCATGCGTGTTTCCCTGAGAGGCTTAATGCGCGGGCTGCCGATTGAAACCGATACTGAAACCGATGAATTTCTGGTTGCCTGCTTAGAGGCGATTCTGCCTCTAAGGAAATCGCTCTGAGGCAAAACAGTCAGTCCGCCGCGGACATGCCTGTTCCTGTATGCCACGTTGCCGGTGTTGATCGTAGTGTTGCTAATGTTCACGCTATGCCGACCATAATACCGATACCCATAAAAAACCTCGCCAGGCGCCAGAGGTGTCCAGCCGACATTGCTACCGGTACGGTACCACCCCACATACCCTGGTCCCCAGTAGACATCTCCACTGGTGGGCGGCACCCAACACCACCCGAAAAGGTTGATGACAGCCCAACGGCCAAAGTGGTACGGCGCCCAACCCCAGTTCTCCAGGGATATCCAGACATAGTCGTTTCCTTTCCAGATCCAGCTCCCGCTACGATAGGGCGCCCAACCGTCCGAGACGCTCACGGACGGTTGCCATACCATGCCATATTCCGGGACATTGACCCAACGGCCGTTTGCATCAAGCTCTGTTGAATAGTTTCGTAACTCCTCGGGCAGATACGATTCAGCTTTGGCCGCGCGTGACAGCGCCCGGTCCTGCTCCATGTTCCATTCTTCCCAGCTGTCGGGCTCGTTGAGCGGCAGAATTTCGCTGTGACCTTCCTCCAGTGCAATCTGTTCGCCAGCACGCACCTTGGTACGGTTCCCATTACCCTCCACATATGCAGTGCCTTTGTATATGGCTACATCCTCCTGGCTGTTCGGCAGCATATCCAAGCGCAGCCGGGTTCGTGCAGCCGGCAGTACGGTGGTGTCATCGGCATCGATCTGGAGGGAGTTCAGCATGCTGGTCTGGGTTGTCCTCACGTACAGTCTGCCGCTTGCCAGATGCAGGTGCGCGAACCCGTCTTCGTTGGCAAGGAGATCAAGTTGTGACCCGCCATCCAGGCGCACTATGGCGCCATCCGGAAGCTGAATCTCTGTTTTGGCGCCATCCGGGCACCAGACCGCATCTCCTTCGTCGAGCGGGGTGTTGATTGATGCCGACAACCATTCGTCGGCATCAGGTGTCCGGAACATGATGTCACCATCCACAAACCGGACCCTGGCAGGTCCTATGACACCAGCGATAGAATACGTGGGAATGATGAGCGCTACTGCCAGACATATCCATATGATTTGCTTCATACCAACCTCCTTGCCATGTTGTCTATGATCCAGCGGGCGATGCTGCGTAAAGGGGGCAGGGCCGGGAGGGCATTTATCTGGAACCAGCGGGCGTCTTCCAGCTCATGCTGATCAACAACGATTTCGCCGCCAGCGTAGTCAGCCACAAAACCGGCCATGAGCTGGGCCGGGAAAGGCCAGTTCTGGCTGCCCACGTAGCGGACATTCTCAATCTCAATCCCGGTTTCCTCACGCACCTCGCGGATGGCGCACTCCTCCAGTGATTCGCCGAAGTCGAGAAAGCCTGCCACCAGACTGTATCTGCCTGCTATCCACTCTGTTTTGCGCGTCAGGAGCAGTTCATTGCCGCGCTTGACCAGTACGATGGCGCAGGGATGAATATGCGGGAAGTGTTCAGTGCTGCATTTGCTGCATTTCCTGCCCCAGGTGGCGGGGATCTGTTCCGTCTCCGCGCCACAGGCGGAACAATGCCGACTATGCTGTTCCCAATGGAGGATCTGTTTGGCGAGTCCGGCAAGGGTAAGGGTCTGCATGTCCAGTCGCTCTTCGCTGGCATTGAAGGGTTCAGCTACAAAGGTTGGGGGGAGGGTGAGCCTGGCGCCTATGGTAATGGCCCGCAGCGGTTTGCCGTGCCACAGGCCAATGCAGAGGGGAGGGGCTTTGGTGGGGGACAGTCCGGTTGGCAGGTCGCCTTCCGGCAGGCTAAAGCCGTTTCCGGTCTGCATCAGCACAACGCTGTTGCCCTGGATGACAATCCAGACACCTTCTTCGCCATGGTCGTGCTCTAAGGGAGGGCGAAGTTCAAAGGCATCCTTGATGCAGGCAAAGTTAAAGGGGAGGTTGATCTGTTCGGGGTAGGGCATGGGCGTCTCGCTGGCTGTTTGTAGCAAGATTCGCGGTTGAAGTCAAGGTGCGTTCCAGGTAATTAGTGGCTGGCAGAAAAAGCCATTTTTTCACCCAGCGCTCTTATTTTTTTGACGGAAACTCCGGCATTAGATTAGCTTGCTATAATAAATAACCAG
>JBAYZR010000108.1:0-10131 GCA_041672425.1 Pedobacter sp.
GTTACAAATACAGTCATGAAGATTGAATTCGATCAGATCAAGTCAGACAAGAACTTAGCCGAGCGTGGCTTGCCGTTTGATCGAGCCTCTGATTTCGTATGGGGTTCCGCTGAAATCACTGTCGATATCCGTAATGATTATCCTGAAACCAGATATGTTGCTGTCGGATATCTTGACCACCGTCTTCATATTCTTTGTTTTACCCCGGTTGCCAATGCTGTCCGAGTAATCAGCTTTCGCAAAGCAAACAGAAGGGAAGGTAATAAATATGGCAAACCGCTTACCATTGACTGACAAAGATGGAGAAGTACGGGAGTTGATGAAAGAAGATTTCAAACATTTCCGACCAGCTTCCGAGGTTCTTCCGCAATTGTTCAGCAAAGAAGTAGCCGACGAGATGCTTGCCAAAAAACCAGGCCGCAAGCTAGGCAGCGGTGTTAAGGATTCACAAACCGTGCGCTTTGACCGTGACGTTCTCGCTGCTTTCAAGGCCACGGGAAAGGGCTGGCAAACCCGTATGAATGACGCACTGCGTACATATCTAAAAGAGCATCCAATGACACACGCTTGATTCACTCCTTTTAACCACCAGAGAACCCAGCGCTGCTGTCGAGTAGACCGGTTTCTCCCTGTGTCAATGCTGTAATCCGTGTTTACGTTGCCGCCTGATTTCGCAGAGGATGTCGCACAAACCGAGTATTGCACAAGTTGTCACCAACACCCTCTCAGAACCGTGCTTGCGCTATTCACGCACACGGCTCCTCATATGGGGTGTCAATCGGCTTTGACGAAAACTTCCTTGGTGCTGGCGCGTCCGGGGTATACAAGAATGGATGCCCATGCGGTTATCGACAAGGCAAAGGAGCCTCGGCCCAAGCACGGCTCTGGTGGTCAATTGAGCTAGGGAATCCCTGCACAGAACCGTAGGGTGCGAACATCCAACATGGCTTACGACCTGCCCTAAAAACCGGCAGGTCAAGTGCGACCCCGATTGTACCTAGGCACTTGCATTGGTCGCTTTATTGATCTATATTTTGACCATAAAGAGATTTGTATCAGGAGGTAAAAACCGTGAGAGCTATTTCAATCAGTAATGACATTGTTCCGATTGCAGAATTCAAAACCAATATTTCCAAATGGTTCAAAACACTTCAAACATCCAGACATCCACTTATCATTACCCAAAACAGCAAACCAGCTGGTGTACTGCTGTCCGCTTCGGATTACGATGAATTGGTTTACCGAAAATCTTTTCTTGATTCTGTTGAGAAGGGGATTGCAGACGTTGAAAGCGGGCGCACCCAAACCACAGACGAACTTCGAAAAGCCCTACAAGCTCGAAGAAGTGCGGGTAATCCATGAGCGTTACATGGTCACAGGAAGCTGGCGAAAATCTGCTTGATATAGAGTATTTCATTGCACGTGATAGTCTGGAGCGTGCTGTCCGGTTTGTTGATGCCCTTATTGACCACGTTGAAGCAATTTTGACTGACAATCCGAGAAGCGGAAGGACTGTGCCAGAAATAGGTAATCCTGATATTCGAGAGCTAATTTACCGAGGATATCGCATTGTCTACCGTTTGAATGGTGATCGAATCGACATACTTACCGTTTTTGAAGGGCATCAGCTATTGCGACTGAATGAATCAGGCGATTAGGCAGGGATGAAACCGCATATCTAGTATGGTTCACTCAGGATAGATCGCTGAAGTTTTCCCCCATTGAACCAGTATTCGATATTTGGCCCGATCACTTTCCCATAATGGCATTGACAGAATCAATTCAATTGCGCTAAAAGAGAATGAACGTTCATTCTGCTGGAGCTGTTGATAATGTCAAAAATTGACAAACGAGAAGAGATTGTTCGTGCAGCCCTGGAGCTTATTGCAGAAAACGGCTTCCACGGCGCCCCGATGGCGATGATCGCCGACAAGGCCGGAGTCGGGGCCGGGACGATCTACCGCTACTTTGAAAACAAGGAAGTACTGATCAACGAACTCTATCGTGAGCTGGAACAGAGGCTTTTCACAGTTCTCATGCAAGATTATTCTAAAAACAACCCGGTCAGGGAGAGGTTTCTCCACCTAGGCACTGCGATTCTTCGTTACTGCATTGCGAATCCGCTGGATTTTCGTTATCTGGAACAGTTTCACAACTCTCCATATGGCGTAGTCCACCGCAGGGACAAAATTTTTGGGGAAGCAGATGAACAAGATGTTTATCGTGAACTATTCGAGGAAGGTGTAGCCCGGCAAGTCATCAAGGGACTGCCATTGGTGGTGCTCTTTGCCTTGGCGTTCGGCCCGCTGATTACAGTAGCGCGCGATCATATCCTAGGCTTCGTGATTTTGGATGAAGATCTGATCACGCAAACCATCGCAGCATGTTGGGACGGATTGAAACGCTAATACATAACATGCCTTTTATGCATCTATTTACAAGAATCAACATGATTCCAATATCACAGAGGTGTCTATGCAAACTATGTACAAAACCAAATTGATTGCCGCAGCCGGAATTCTCATCAGCGGCCTGATGACGACATCATGCAACAAGCCATCTCAGGCGCCGCCACCGGCTGGCCCTCCGGAAGTCGGGGTCGTAGCGATACAGCCAGAGCGCGTGGCGATTACCACCGAATTATCTGGTAGGACATCGGCATTTATGGTGGCCGAAGTACGGCCTCAAGTGGGTGGAATTATTCAGAAACGCTTGTTTACCGAAGGTTCCGATGTAAAAGCAGGCGAGGTTCTATACCAGATAGATCCTGCCAGTTTTCAGGCGGCTTTTGCCGGAGTCAAGGCCGCGCTGGCAAAGGCTGAGGCCAATTTAATACCGATCCGGTTAAAAACAGAACGCTACCGGGAACTGGTTAAAATTAATGCAGTCAGCCGACAAGACATGGATGATGTGTCCGCCTCGCTTAAACTGGCCGAAGCAGAAATAGAATCCGCCAAGGCAACACTGGACACCGCAAGGATAAATCTGGCCTATACCAAGGTCACGGCGCCAATTTCCGGCAGGATCGGGCGCTCGTCGGTCACCAACGGCGCGTTGGTCACCGCCAACCAGCCTGTGGCGCTGGCCACCATCCAGCAGTTCGGCACAATGTATGTGGATGTCACCCAGTCCAGCGCCGAACTGTTGCGCCTGAAACAGAACCAGGCCAGCGGCCTGCTGAAAAACGAAGGCGTTGCTCAAGCGCGGGTCAAGTTGCTGCTGGAGGACGGCAGCGCTTATCCGTTGCCTGGTACCCTGAAATTCTCTGAAATCACTGTGGACCAGAGTACCGGCTCCATCACCATGCGAGCGATCTTTCCAAACCCGAAACAGACCTTGCTGCCAGGTATGTTTGTCCGCGCCATACTGGAAGAAGGGGTAAGTCCTCAGGCAATCCTTGTTCCGCAGCGGGGGGTTACCCGCAACCCAAAGGGTGAAGCCATGGTCATACTGGTAGGAGCTGGAGAGAAGGCGGAGCAGCGACCGATCAAAGTAGTCCGGACAGTTGGTGACAACTGGCTGGTAAGCGAGGGACTGAAAGCGGGTGATCGTGTCATAGTGGAAGGCCTCCAGAAGGCGCGACCGGGAACACCGGTCAAGGCTGTGCCCTTCGGTGTCAAGCCGGAAACACACCCTGCGGGGATTCCACAGTCGGCAGCCGCCAAAAAATAAAGGAGTCGCTCCATGCCTCGTTTTTTCATTAATCGCCCTATTTTTGCATGGGTGATCGCCATCATGGTGATGCTTATCGGCCTTCTGGCAATCAAGACGCTACCGGTTTCACAGTATCCGCCGATTGCTCCGCCGCAGATCACCATAAACGCCATGTACCCGGGGGCATCCGCCCAGACCGTGCAGGACACGGTCACCCAGATCGTGGAACAGAAGCTGAACGGGATCGACAACCTGATCTACATGTCCTCCACCAGTGACTCCGCCGGAGCCGTGGCCATAAATCTGACCTTCAAGGCCGGCACCGATCCGAACATCGCCCAGGTGCAGGTACAGAACAAACTACAACTGGCCACGCCGCTGCTCCCCCAGATTGTACAACGGCAGGGGATACAGGTGGTCAAATCCACCAGGAACTTTCTGCTGATAATAGGTCTTGTATCGGAAGACGGCTCCATGGATCGCAACGCCCTGACCGATTACGCGGTATCCAATGTACAGGATATTGTCAGCCGGGTTGAAGGTGTGGGCGAACTACAGATGTTCGGTTCCCAGAATGCCATGAGGATCTGGCTGAATCCGACCAAGTTGAATAACTACCATATAACCACCAACGATGTGATTGCCGCGCTGCAAGCACAGAACACCCAGGTATCAGCCGGCCAGTTCGGCGGCAATCCCGCCGCGCCGGGGCAACAGCTGAATGCCACCATCACCGCCCGAACCTTACTACAGACGGTAGAACAGTTTGATGCCATCATTCTGCGCACCAACAGCGACGGTTCCACCGTCACGCTCAAGGATGTGGCTGAAAGCAAGATAGGCACAGAGAACTACGACGTACTGGCCCGCTACAAGGGGAAACCGGTGGGTGGTATGGCAATCCGTCTGGCAGCCGGCGCCAATGCCCTGGATACCTCCAACAGGATCAAGTCAAAAATGGAGGAACTGTCAAAATACTTCCCGGTTGGCATGAAGGTAGTCTATCCATATGACACCACCCCTTTTGTCAAGATTTCCATTGAGGAGGTGGTCAAGACCCTGGTCGAGGCGGTCTTTCTGGTCTTTGTCATCATGTTTATCTTCCTGCAGAACATCCGCGCCACCCTGATCCCAACCATCGCCGTGCCGGTGGTACTGCTCGGCACCTTCGGAGTCCTCTCCGCCTGTGGTTTTTCCATCAACACCCTGACCATGTTCGCCCTGGTCATTGTCATCGGTCTGCTTGTTGATGACGCTATCGTGGTGGTAGAAAACGTTGAACGGATCATGTCAGAGGAGGGGTTGTCGCCACGGGATGCAACCATCAAATCCATGGGGCAGATCACCAGTGCGCTCTGGGGTATCGCTACCGTGCTGACAGCGGTCTTTCTGCCGATGGCGTTTTTCGGCGGTTCTACCGGGGTCATCTACCGCCAGTTTTCCATAACCATCATTTCCGCCATGATCCTCTCGGTGCTTCTTGCCATGACCCTGACCCCGGCCCTCTGCGCCACCCTGCTCAAGCCGGTGGCAAAAGGGCATACCCCGGGCGAATCCGGCTGGTTCAAGGGGGTTTTCAGCAAGTTCAATAAATGGTTTGACCGACGCAGGAAACAGTACGAGGGGATTGTCGGACGTTCCTTCGACAAGCCGCTACGCTATCTTGTTCTCTACGGCGCCATCGTTGCGGGGATGGTCTTTCTATTCCTGCGACTTCCCACCGCCTTCCTGCCGGATGAGGATCAGGGTTTCATCATCTGTCAGATACAGCTTCCTGCCGGAGCCACCATGGAGCGGACGCTGAAGGTCATTGAACAGCTGGAACAGCACTTTCAGGAAAAGGAACAAAAAACGGTTGAGGCCGTGATCACGGTTGCCGGATTCAGCTTTGCCGGTCGAGGCCAGAATATGGGGCTTGCCTTTGTCAGGTTGAAGGATTGGAAACTGCGCCAGACCCCTGATCTGAAGGCGCCAGCTATTGCCGGAAGGGCCATGGGCGCTTTCTCCCATATCAAGGATGGTCTCGCCTTTGCCTTTTCACCACCCGCAGTGGTGGAGCTGGGGCAGGCAAACGGCTTTGACTTCATGATGCAGGATCGTGGCGGCATAGGGCATGAGAAGCTGATGGAGGCGCGTAACCAGCTTTTAGGAATGGCAATGAAAAATCCTAAACTTATCGCGGTGCGACCCAACGGTCAGGATGACAGCCCCCAATTCAAGCTTGATATCGATGATGTGCGGGCCGGTGCGCTTGGAGTCTCACTGGCGGACATCAACAGTGTGCTGGCTACCGCCTGGGGGAGCTCCTACGTAAACGACTTTATTGAAAATGGCAGGGTCAAGAAGGTCTATCTCCAGGCAGATGCACAGTATCGAATGCTACCGGAGGATATCGGCAGATGGTATGTTCGCAACAGCTCTGGTGAAATGGTCCCGTTCCCGGCATTTGCCACCGCCAGTTGGAAGTATGGCTCGCCACGTCTGGAGCGGTACAATGGTTTGCCATCCGTGGAGATCATGGGACAGGCAAAGCCTGGAATAAGCACTGGTGAAGCTATGTCTGAAATGGAGAAGATGGCAGCCAAACTACCGGAAGGAGTCGGCTTTGAGTGGACCGGTCTCTCCTACGAAGAGAAGAATGCAGGCGCACAGGCGCCGGCGCTCTATGCAATCTCGCTGTTGGTGGTATTTCTCAGCGTGGCAGCTCTGTATGAAAGCTGGACCATCCCTTTTGTCAATATGCTGATGATACCATTGGGGCTTGTGGGCGCTATTACGGCAGTTACGTTGCGGGTGCTCCCCAACGATGTGTATCTTCAGATCGGTCTGCTTACCACCATTGGCCTTTCCACCAAGAACGCCATCCTGATTATCCAGTTCATAAAGGATCAGATGCATCAGGGGCATGACCTGGTTGAGGCTACCCTGGCAGCGGTGAGAATTCGTCTCCGCCCGGTCATAATGACCTCGCTGGCATTTTTCTTCGGCACACTGCCGCTGGCCTTGACCCGTGGAGCCGGCGCAGCAGCCCAGAACGCCATCGGTACCGCCGTCACAGGCGGGTTGCTTTCGGCGACCTTCATCGATCTGCTCTTCATCCCGTTTTTCTTTGTACTGGTTTCCAGACTCTTTACAAAGAAGCCGCCCCATATCTCCCCCACACAACCTGAGGTTTCTACCAACACCCCGGAGGCGCTCTGACATGAAACATATTAGATGCATGACAGCCCTATGTCTCCCTTTGGGCACATTTCTCTGCCTGGTCGGCTGCACGACCATGGCGCCTGAATATACCCAACCAGCCGCGCCAGTACCGGCCAGCTGGCCCAGCGGCCCGGCATACGGTACTGAAGCCGCCAAAACATCGCAAAAACCGCTGGCCGACATCCCTTGGCAAGAGTTCTTTGTCGATCCACAGTTGCGAAAGCTGATTGCCCTGGCGCTGGAGAACAACCGCGACCTGCGGGTCTCCGCCCTGAACATCGAGCGAGCCCGGGCTCTGTACCAGATTCAGCGTTCCGATCTCTTCCCAAAGGTTGACGCAACTGCAGCAGGAACATTTCAACGCATCCCTGAAGACCTCTCCTCTACAGACCGGTCCATGACTACTGAACAATATAGCGTAGGCCTCGGCGTTAGTTCCTACGAACTGGATCTGTTCGGTCGGGTGCGCAGCCTCAAGGACCAGGCGTTGGAACAGTTCCTGGCCACCGAGCATGCTCGTCGTAGCGTGCAGATCAGCCTTGTTTCCCAGGTTGCAGTCGGCTACCTGACCCTGGCCGCCGACCGTGAGCATTTGCAACTCGCCAAAGAGACCCTGACGAGCCGACAATCCTCCTACCAGCTTATCCGGAGCCGCTTCGAGGCTGGTGTTTCCTCCGCCCTCGATCACTACCAGGCCCAGACCAGCGTAGATGCAGCACGGGTAGATATCGCCCGCTACACGGCCATGGTGGCGCAGGACGTGAACAACCTGAATCTTGTGGTCGGTTCGTCGGCGCCTGTCGATCTCCTGCCTATGAAACTCTCCGAAACACTCACCGCACTGAAGGATGTGGCGCCAGGTCTGTTGTCCAACGTATTGCTCCTCCGCCCCGACATCCTCCAGGCCGAAGGACAACTCAAAGGGGTCAACGCCAATATCGGCGCGGCGCGGGCGGCGTTCTTTCCCAGGATTACCCTGGTTTCGTCCGTTGGCTTCGGCAGCGACGAGCTGGCCGGACTTTTCAAAGGCGATTCCTTTGCCTGGAGCTTTGCGCCACGCATATCCCTGCCGATATTCGACGGCGGCAGCAACAAGGCCAACCTGAAGGTGGCGGAGATAGATCGCGACATTATGGTGGCCCAGTACGAGAAGGCCATACAAACCGCCTTCCGGGAAGTGGCCGATGCCCTGGCCCAACGTGGAACTATCAATGACCATCTGGCGGCGCAGCAGTCCCTCACCGACGCCACCTCCGAGAGCTTCCGCCTCTCCCAGGCACGATATGAAAAAGGGGTCGACAGTTACCTGAACGTTCTAGACTCCCAGCGTTCAACTTACAGCGCCCAGCAGGATCTGATCAGCGTCCGCCTCTCCCGGCTCGCCAATCTGGTAACCCTTTACAAGTCACTTGGCGGAGGTGGGGATGGCGGTATTAATCCTTAACAAGCTCACCGCCACCGGAGGGGGCCTTATGCAAGCCTGGTCTGATGCAGCAGTCGTGTAAGGCACTCGGCAAAGAATAAATGTTCCATATAACGTTCAGATTTGGGTCGGAGTTTGCCGTGCCGATTGAGCAAAACCACACGTAGTTAACATAATATTATCAACAGGTTAAATTATGATAACAGTCAGATCATACCTGCTTGAACGAGAGTATCCGGCTCTACGAGACCTATGCGTTTTGACAGTTGTCTTCGGCAACGCTTTCTTTCTGCTACTCGGTCGCGTCGGGCTCATCGAGCCGGATGAGGGGCGTTATGCTGAAATTCCCCGCGAAATGCTGGAGCGGCATGATTTTATAACTCCAACGCTCAATTATGTCGCATATTTTGAAAAGCCCCCCCTGCACTACTGGCTGACCGCTTTATCGTTCAAACTCTTCGGCCTGAGCGAATTTGCCGCCAGGTTTGCGGGTACCATGGCCGGTCTCTTGACGGTTCTGCTTGTCTATTACACAGCCCGCAAACTTTGGGGCAGGCGTGAGGCCATATTATCAGCCTTGGTGCTTGCCACTTCCACCGGATTTCTTGTCCAATCCCGTATAAATCTGACCGACATGACACTTACTTTCTGTTTGTCAGCGGCGCTTTGCTGTTTCATGATTGCGGCAGAAAATAAGCAGCACAAAGGTTACTATTACCACCTGTTTTACCTTGCAAGCGGACTGTCAATACTCGCCAAGGGATTGATTGGTCTTGTTTTCCCGATTGGCATTATTTTTTCCTATATGTTTTTCAGCCGCCGCTGGCAACTGCTCAGAGAAATGTATCTTCCTAGCGGCATCCTGCTTTTACTTTCGATTACGGCCCCCTGGTTTGTGCTGGTGGCGAAACACAACCAGGACTTTGTCGGCTTTTTTTTCATTCATGAACATTTCGAGCGATTTTTCACCACGGTGCACGGTCGCTACCAACCATTCTGGTTTTTTGCACCGATTCTTCTACTGACCATGCTGCCTTGGTCCTTTTATGTCCTCAGGGCACTCACCCATGGGCTGAGATCGCAGTTGCGGCAGGATGGAGATCCGCGTTTCTTTCTGGCTTTATGGGTCTTATTCATTTTCGTCTTCTTCTCAGCCTCAAACTCCAAGCTGATTCCGTACATACTTCCGACATTCCCTCCTCTTGCCATGTTAATCGGGGTGATGTTCGCGGGCTTTCTGGAGGACAACGAAACCAAGGCCCCTGTCGCTGCGGAAAGCCGTATCCTGGCTGCGCTTGTTATTGTTGCCGCCACCGGCGTTGCCGGCTATTCCTGGCTGCCCAAACTCGCTCCGATGCTGATCCAAAATGGATTACTGAAACCTGCCGGTTCTCTTGTGACCAAGCCACCAATCATGACTCCAACTGGAGGGGCGGTGCTCTGTTTCATATTTATGACCATGGGTGTAACCGCACTTTGGTCCATTCGTCGAAAAAACATTTTGGCATTATTCATCGGGCTCTGTTTCAGTTCGTACCTGCTGGAGGTTGTGGGGCAGCATTTTGTTTTGGAACGGATAGCGTATAAGAAATCTTCGCGAGAATTGGGACTGCTGGCACGGGAACTGGTAATGAATGGGAGCGTGCTGGCCTCATTTGGTTATGAGCAATCACTTCCCTTCTATACCCAGAGACGTGTTGTTGTCGTTGGAGGAAAAGGAGAACTTGAATTCGGCAGCAAGCGGGGCGATCAGACAGCTTGGTTTATCGACGAAAACAGCTTTTTAAAGCTCTGGCAAGGGAAGCGGCAGGTAGTTACCTTGCTTAAAAAAAGTGAGTATGAACATATTG
>JBAYZR010000109.1:0-10032 GCA_041672425.1 Pedobacter sp.
TTTACATCTGCAGAGCGGAAGTCATCCTTTTCTATGGCGGCTACGACTTTACTGTACTGTGCTTTGTGACGTGAGACATCCAGACCTATGTATTCGAGGATTTTCATAATGTGAGTTCCGGTTTCGTAGTTTATAAAATTGAAACCGTTATGCTATCAGAGCATATAGTAAAAAGACAGATTTTTGGTGACTGACAATTGAGATAGGCATTGGCGGAAAACTGACTGGCAAGATTATTGATGTGCCGGGAGGGTTATGAAACAGGCTCTTGTGTGGGGGGATAATATTGATTCCAGATTACAATCAAGCTGATATTCAAGAAACCTCCAAGGTTTTAAAAACCTCGGAGGTTTGCGCTGCACCCCTCGAAGGGTCAAAGCACCCGAAGAACCAAAGAATCAATGACCGCGCCGCCTGCGGTACAGCGCCAGCCCGGCCAGACCCACACCCAGGAGAAGCATGGTGGCTGGTTCGGGGACTGGTGCTGAGGGGGATGGATCCTTTACCAAAAAGCTGCTTATTTCGTAGCCAGTAACAGGTTGGCCGGCGTAATCGTCAAAAACTTGACCCCAATCTTGTTTGGCCGTCCATTGCCCATAATCATTACTATATAAGTATGCGTAATGGTGCGTTGGGATCTGATTATAAAGATCTGCGTCGCCTGTTATGCCTACAATGGCGCGTGAATTGTAGTTGGCCCATGTTACACCCAGAAATTGTGTCATTAATGAAGTGACAGCTCCGTGACCTGTTCCTGTAGCATAAGTCCATGGTAGCTGTGTGATTCCGTAATTCGCTAGAAGTGTGCCAACCTCATCGCCAGTAGCATACCTGAATCCTTTGGCTGTGATAAATCCACCAATTCCAGAAAGTATTTCATTGTAGCTAAGTAGTGTCGTGTTTGAAATATTGAGCCATGAAAGACCGGTATCGCTGTCATAAGTCAATTGACTGTCTCCTGGTGTCGATAAATCTTGAACGATTAAAGTCGCCCTTGCCGTTCCAACCATTCCTGAGCCAGCCAGAATCAACACCATTGCCAAACCTACCCAGAATTTCTTTTTCATTTTCATTCCTCCTTTGATTAATCCACAAAAATCAAAGGTTTTTAATGCAAAAAAAACCAAGCATAACTTACTGTTATTATTGCTGTTTTATTGCCACAACAGAGAGGTGTAATTAATTTCGACAAGGCAAGATCTATTTTCTTGGGGGCTTTACAACGACTATTGTAGATTAAACAGTGTGTTACAGATATCAGGGGTGTTGTCGCGAATTTTTACAGATATATCGGATTGTGTATACATTTCCGACGATGTGGTATTTTTTTGGACAGAATCGCGAAGAAATATTATTTATACGGCAGACTTTCCTGCTTCAGGTCGGTAATTTTCTCGAATTCCGGGTCTTTATGAACAAGTACCGCCTCCAACTGCAATGCCGCTGCTGCTATCCAGGCATCAGCCAATGAAAGAGGGAAACAAGCCTTGATCTCTGCTGCCAGTTCCAAAAGAATGTGGGTCTCATGCAGCCAGGTGATCGGCAGACGCAGACATAGCGAATATGCCGTGCGCCCGGCCTCCTCCCCTTCATCCTTCCAGACCCGGTACATCAACTCCATCTGAGATATGAAGCATCCATGGCAGGCAAGCTCACCTCGTGCAGACGCCTCAAGCAGAGCAGACACCCTTTCGGCTCCAGGCTCATTATCCCTTAGCGCCAGCAGTGCTGATGTATCGAGCAAATAAACATTCATGACTCACTTTGCCTTTCTGCTTCGCGTTCCGCCACCAATCGTGCAGCACCACCACCCGCACCGCTACCACGGAATGCCGCCAGCAATTCAGTGATGGTCGGCTGCGCGGCATTGTTGCTTTTGCCTTGCGTAAGCGCTTCATATTCCTGCGGCGAAAAAAGATACGCCACCGGCCTGCCGCGCCGGGTGATTGTAATCGGCTCACGCTGAGCAGTGTCCAGGAGCAAACCGAAATGGTTCTGTGCTTCTACTGAAGTCATTATTCTCATGATATCACTCCTCCAAATAGCTAATATATATATTATAGCTATCAAGTTTTGTTTGGCAACGTGTATTTTCCATACAAAAAAATCTCCGAAGCTTTGTGTCAGGCCCTTGTTTGGGCCAAGCCTCGGAGATCTATTAGATATGCTAACAAAAAAAGCTACAGCAGATCGATTCTTTGATGTTTTTTGGTATCAGACGTTAAATCTAAAGTGCATCACATCGCCATCCTTGACAATATACTCCTTGCCTTCCAGACGCATCAGCCCTTTTTCCTTAGCCCCTGACTCGCCATTGCAGGCTATGTAGTCATCAAAGGCAATCACCTCTGCCCGGATGAAACCCTTTTCAAAATCGGAATGGATCACCCCGGCTGCCTGGGGCGCCTTGGCGCCGTTGACAATGGTCCAGGCACGCACTTCTTTTGGACCAGCAGTGAAGTATGTAATCAGGCCGAGCAACTCGTAGCCGCTTCGGATCAGACGGTCCAGACCCGGTTCTTCCAAGCCCATATCCAGGAGAAAAGCCTGCTTCTCCTCGCCATCAAGTTCCGAAATCTCCGCCTCCAGTTTCCCGCAGATAACCACCACCCCGGCGCTCTCGGCAGCAGCGATTTCACGCACCTGGACAACAAAGGGGTGCTCACCCGTAAGGTCGTCCTCGGCCACATTCGCTACGTAAAGAACCGGCTTGTCGGTCAGCAGATGCAGGTCACGCATCCAGAGGCGCTCGTCTTCATTCTCCGCTGCGCCGCGAACGCTTTTGCCCTGGTTGAGCAGATCCCTGACCCTTTGGTAAAAGGCCGCCTCATCCTTGAGCTTACGGTCTCCACCCCGACCGAGCTTATCAGCCCGTTGGAATTTCCTCTCAACCGTATCCAGATCGGACAAGGCCAGCTCGGTACAGATGGTCTCAATATCCGCAACCGGCGAAACCTGTCCGTTGACATGCACTACATTATCGTCATTAAAACAACGCACAACATGTACGATGGCATCAACACTACGGATATGTCCCAGGAACTGGTTCCCCAGCCCCTCACCGGCGCTGGCGCCCTTTACCAGTCCGGCTATATCAACGAACTCGATTGTTGTGGGCTGTATTTTCTGGGGTTTGACAATTGCAGACAACTGATCCATGCGAGGATCCGGCACCTGCACGATCCCCACATTGGGATCGATTGTGCAGAATGGATAATTGGCTGATTCAGCGCCAGCCGAAGTCAGCGCATTAAAGATGGTGGATTTGCCCACATTGGGGAGTCCGACAATACCGCAGTTGAAGCCCATGATCTATCCTTCCAGAAAATTCCGATTGTTATACAGGCTCATCGCCTTGGGGAGTCCTTCATCCAGCAGCATTTCCAGCATCTCCAGCCCACCATCCAAAACACGTGGAAGGACTTCCATCTGATCTGGCGGGATATTGCCCAGGACATAGTTGACAGTGTCACCATGAGGAGGTCTGCCGATGCCGATACGCAGTCGGATAAAATCTCCTTTGCCGAGTTGTTCCATGATGGAACGCAAGCCGTTATGCCCACCGTGCCCGCCTCCCTGCTTGAGGCGAACCGTGCCTGATGGCAGATCAAGTTCGTCGTGGGCTACAATCATCTGTGACGCAGGGAGCTTGTAGAATTGAAGGGCCTGCATGACAGCCTGGCCCGAAAGATTCATGAATGTCTGTGGCTTAAGGAGGATAAGGCGGTTGCCATCGTGATTCCATTCACCCGCCAAGCCTGAAAAGGTTTTGCGGTTAATGGAGATATTTTCCAGGTGGGCCAAGCGGTCTAAAAAAAGGAAACCCGCGTTGTGGCGGGTCCATTGATATCTGGGGCCAGGATTGCCCAGCCCCACTATGACAAAAGTGTTCATGAATTAAAATTTATCAGCCAGGACTAGGCCGCTGCTCCAGGAACCGTTTCTTCTTCCTTGAGCCTGCCAAGGACACTGACAACCGGTGTTTTAGGATTATCCAGCACCTTGACACCCTCTGGAAGAGGAATCTCGTTCACATGAATCGATTGGGCAATCTTGAGGTCTGTAATATCGATCTCAATATGGTCTGGAATATTACCCGGCAGACATTCAACATGTAGTTCATGATGGGCAAAGTCCAGCAAACCGCCTTCCTTTACGCCCACGGCAATGCCTTTCAGCACCACCGGAACGGTAATGCGCAGCTTCTCGCTCATGTTGACCTGATGCAAATCAACGTGTTTGTAAGTTCCCTTGAGCACATCACGCTGCAGGTCAGCTATAATGGCCATGGACTGATCCAGGCTGCCGCCGCCAACGAGGGTAATCAGATTATTTTGACCGCCTTCACCTGCCATGGCTGCCTGCAGGTCACGGTGTTTGATACTGACCGAGACTGGATCCATTCCCTTGCCGTACACAACGCCCGGGACCATCTCCGCAATTCTCAACTGACGGCTGATGCCCTTGCCGGTTTTCGATCTCAGTTCGACGTTCATCTGTTTCTGTTGCATACTGTGCCTCCACTTGTAGTGGCGGGCTAGGCCCACCCTGTACACTCCAATTTATGACAATTTCGTTGTTTTTCTTTTATACAAACAGCGAACTGACCGACTCGTCCTCATGAATACGCCGAATGGCCTCGGCCAGAAGCTCTGCAACCGATAGCACCCTGACCTTTGATGTATCTTGACCCTTGTCACCCAGGGGAATCGTATCTGTCAGGACAACCTCTTCGATATCTGAATTATTGATACGCTCAATTGCCGGCCCTGAGAGCACACCATGGGTGGCGCAGGCATAGATCGCCCTGGCGCCATTTTCCTTGAGAGCCTTGGCCGCCTGTGTCAGCGTCCCGGCAGTGTCAATCATATCATCCAGAATAATGGCCACCTTATCGCGTACATCCCCGATCAAATGCATGACCTCGGCCACATTGGGACCGGTGCGACGCTTATCGATGACCGCCAGAGTGCACTCCATCCGCTTGGCAAAGGCGCGGGCGCGTTCGGTGCCGCCGGCATCCGGCGTAACCATTACAACCCGTTCTCCGGCAAAGCGTTTTTTCAGATAGTCGAGAATAACCGGCACGGCATAGAGGTTATCCACCGGAATATTGAAAAAGCCCTGAATCTGGCCGGCATGCAGGTCCACTGTAACCACCCGATCCACACCGGCTGTAGTGATCAGATCAGCCACCAGTTTTGCGGTGATAGGGGTACGAGGAGCTGCCTTGCGATCCTGACGAGCATAACCATAATAGGGTATTACCGCAGTGATGGTCGCTGCCGAGGCCCGCTTGAGGGCATCCGTCATAATCAACAACTCCATCAGGTTGTTATTGGTCGGAGCACAGGTGGACTGTATTATGTAAACATCACGACCACGGACATTCTCACCGATCTCGATCAGAATCTCGCCATCGGAAAAGGTTTTCACACGGGCAGTTCCCAGGGTAATATCGAGGCTTTCGCAAATTTTCTGGGCAAGCGCTGGATTGGAATTGCCGGTAAATACCCTGATTTTGTCGCGCATAACGTTGAATCACCTTTCAGAGCAAAAAAGAGGCTTGGCTGGGGCGCCAGGGATCGAACCTGGGAATGCCGGAATCAAAATCCGGTGCCTTACCGCTTGGCGACGCCCCAATGCTCACAACAAGCTCGCACTGCGTGACGCCTCTTTTACACCAGCAAAGAAAAAATCAAAAACCGACTACATGCTGTTTATAGAGTTTCAACAGCAACAGCAAACCAGCCTGTGCCATCCGCCAGAACATCACGCGCCTGTTCAGCCATGTCCCTGTCCTGGAAAAGCCCGAACACCGTAGGGCCACTGCCGGACATCATGGCGCCTGTCGCACCCAAACGCAGCATGGTTTTCTTAATGTCGGCAATGACTGGAAAAGCCGGGATGGTTACAGCTTCAAGATCATTCGACAGAATGGAGCAGATGCTTTCAATGCTGCCGTAAAAATAGGGAAGTTTAGCTAGCTCGACCCTGTTTGTCAACTGCAAATTTTTGTATACCCATGCCGTGGAAACATGTACTCCTGGATTTACCAGCACTATCCAGACAGCAGGCATGTCCGGCATCGCCCTCAATTGTTCACCGATGCCCTCCGCAAGGGCGGTTTTTTTAAATATAAAAAAAGGGACATCGGCTCCCAGCTTGACACCAATTTCCATAAGGCGCTGATCTGAGAAACCCAGCCCCAGCAGTTCATTCATCCCCATTAACACAGTCGCAGCATCACTGCTTCCTCCACCCAGACCTGCTGCCACCGGGATGTTTTTGGTAATGTGAATCGTGGCGCCCTGTATGGATCCGGCCAGAGCCAACAACTCGCCAGCTGCCTTCCAGGCTATGTTGCCGGGGCCGTCAGGCACACCATTATCAGCACATGTTACAGTGATATCAGGCGAATCGGTCAGGGTGATCGCAATATCGTCACACAGGTTGACCCGCTGCATAACCATGCGCAGGTCGTGGTAACCGTCTGGACGCCGACTAATAACATCCAGGAGGTAGTTGATCTTGGCCGGGGCTTTAAGTTTCAGGCTCTTCACGAAAACTCCGTTGGAAGTGAAATACACAATGCGGGGAACTGATTTTCTAAAGCATGCCGAATGAGAAATCAAGACAAAACTGAACAGGCCAATGGCCGATAATTGCTCTTGCACGCCCCTTCCCGTGGCTGTATAGTTTCTCTTTAAATTTCAGACACTACACTAATGAGGTACAACATGACTATCAGACTTCCCGCTGAATGGGAGGCACAGGACGGCGTTCTGTTGGCCTGGCCACATGAAGGCACAGACTGGGCCTACAAGCTGGATGACGTACGCCCTGTATTTGCCGAAATCATCCGTCAGATTTCCCGTTTTGAACGGATTCTGCTAACAGCCCCTTGCGGCGCTGAAGCAAGGGACTACCTGACCGCCTCCGATGTTGACATGAGCAATGTTTCCATCTTTGAGATACCTAACAATGATACATGGGCACGAGACTTTGGCCCGATTACAGTCATGTTTAATGGCCAACCGGTGTTATTGGACTTCGCCTTCAACGGCTGGGGTCTTAAATTTCCGGCCAACCATGACAACCTGATCAGCAAGCGCCTCAATGAACAAGGAGCCTTCAAATCCAACCTCAAGACCATCGGCCTGGTCATGGAAGGAGGCAGCATTGAGACAGACGGCCTTGGCACAATCATGACCACAGCCGAATGCTTGCTTTCACCCAACCGCAACCCTCAACTGGACAAAAAAGAGATCGAACAGGCGTTGGCCTCGCTGATGGGCGCCCGTCGCGTGTTGTGGCTCAATCATGGCTACCTGGCCGGGGATGATACCGACTCGCATGTGGATACCCTGGCACGCATTTGCCCGGATAACGTTATTGCCTATGTTGCCTGCAACGACCAGCGAGACGAACACTACCAGACGCTGAAACTTATGGAAGAGGAGCTGAAGACCTTCCGGGCGCCGGACGGTTCACCCTACCGCCTGATCCCCCTCCCCTGGCCCAAGGCCCGCTTCGACGAGGAGGCGCACCGCTTGCCGACCACCTACGCCAACTTCCTGGCAATCAACGGCGCCGTACTTGTTCCTACCTATATGGACGAAAATGATGCCCTTGCCTTGGAACGCATTGGCCAAGCCTTTCCCGGACGGGAAATCATCGGCGTCGACTGTCTGCCATTGCTCGATCAGCACGGTTCACTGCACTGCGTGGCCATGCAACTACCCCAGGGAGTCCTGGCATGACGACCATCACAACAGCCCTCATCCAGCAGGCATGCTCCTGTGACGGTAACGCCACCCTTGAAAAGACCTCTGAGATGATTATTCGTGCGGCAACAGCCGGGGCAGCTTTGATAGTTCTGCAGGAGTTGCACACCGTACCCTATTTCTGTCAGGTGGAGAACCCAGCCCTGTTCGATCTGGCCGAGCCGATCCCGGGCCCATCCTGCGAGGCATTGGGAAAGTTGGCGCGTGAGTTAGGAGTAGTTATAGTCTCCTCGCTCTTTGAGAGACGCGCCCCAGGCCTGTACCACAATACCGCTGTTGTTTTGGAAAAGGACGGCTCCATTGCCGGAACCTACCGCAAGATGCACATTCCCGACGACCCCGGTTTCTATGAAAAATTCTATTTTACTCCGGGCGATTTGGGTTTCAATCCGATCAAAACCTCGGTAGGGACACTGGGAGTGCTGGTCTGTTGGGATCAATGGTATCCCGAGGCAGCGCGCCTGATGACCCTGGCCGGGGCGGACCTGCTGATCTACCCCACCGCCATCGGCTGGGATCCGGCGGATACGCCCGTCGAGAAAGAACGTCAGCATGCGGCCTGGATCATCAGCCAGCGGGCTCATGCCGTGGCCAACGGTCTGCCGGTCCTGGCGGTCAATCGGGTAGGTTATGAATTGTCACCGGAGAAACCTGAAAGCGGTATCCAGTTTTGGGGAAGCAGTTTCGTGGCTGGACCACAAGGCGAAATTCTGGCGGAGGCAACACGTGACCTCGAAGAGATTCTGCTGGTGGAGATCGATCTAGGGCGAAGCGAACAGGTGCGACGCATCTGGCCCTTCCTGCGTGACCGGCGGGTTGACGCCTACGCTGATCTGCTAAAGCGTTACCGGGACTGATATGAGCATTCATGAGAAAGAGCTGCTGGAGGCGCTTTCCAGTTCCCGCATCCTGTCCTCCATGATTACCCCGGCGGTGCTGATTTCGGCCTGCGGCACGCTGATCTTCTCCACCTCGGCCCGCCTGGGACGAATCTTTGATCGGGTCAATGTCATGAAAGCGGAGGTTGAAGCGGTGGTGGATGGCCGGATATCCTTCCCAGTCGAGCGAATGCAGCATCTTAAGAAACAGGTCGCCCTTCAGAGGCGACGGGCCTATGTTCTTCAAAAGTCCATGGCCGCGCTGTATACCTCAACCTCACTGTTTGTTGCCGCCAGTCTGGCCATAGCCATCAACATGGTCTATGGCAGTACTGATAATGCCTGGATAGCGACCCTGTTCGCCTTGGCTGGCGGCCTGTTTCTGTTTGCCGCCAGCGCACTGCTACTCTATGAGAGCCGCTTCAACTTGCGTTTCGTCACCCGTCATATCGATTTTATCGAGTTCCTGGAAGAAAAGGCCGCCAAACAGGACAAAACACCTCCAACCTGATTTCTATCCCTTCAGACCCGCTTCTTTGGCCAGCCTGCTCCAGGCTGGCAGACTCCGCTCGATCACTGCCTTATCCACGCAATAGGCAATTCGGAAAAACCCCGGAGCGCCGAAACCGGCTCCCGGCACCAGCAGGATACGATGCTTCTGGGCCAGCTTGACGAACTCCACATCGTTTACCAAGGGTGACTTGGGAAAGAGGTAAAAGGCGCCATCCGGCTTGACCATCCCGAAGCCCATACCGGTCAGTGCATTCACCAGCAGGTCGCGCTTATCCTGGTAATCAGCGATATTCACCGATTCATCCTGTAGCTTGGCCACCAAACGCTGCATGAGAGCAGGGGCGTTGACAAAACCGAGCACGCGGTTGCTGAAGATCGCCCCCTCCATAAACTGCATGGCGGTATCCATGCGCGGACTGGCCGCCAAATAACCGATACGTTCGCCCGGCAGCGCCAGATCCTTGCTGTGCGAGGTGACAATGATCGAACTCTCTATCAGCGGGAATATGTTGGGGACATGCTTACCGTCATAGGCGATGCGGGAGTAGGGTTCGTCGGAGATGACATAGATCAGATGGCCGTGGAGTTTGTGCAACTTCTTCACGACCTCTCCCAGCTGTCGCAGGCTCTCCGCAGGGTAGATAACGCCGGTGGGGTTGTTGGGGGAGCAGATCAGGATCGCCCGCGTCTTGGGGGTAAGCGCCTTCTCAATGGTTTCGATATCCAGCTGGAAGGTTTCATGATTGGTCCAGACTTCCACCGGGACGCCGCCGTGGTTGTCGATGTAGAACTTATACTCAACGAAGTAAGGGGCCAGTATGATGACCTCCTCGCCAGGATTAAGGATTGTCTTG
>JBAYZR010000110.1:0-9983 GCA_041672425.1 Pedobacter sp.
AAGGTTTTTTCAATCTCCGGCGACATTGCTATAGTCGGTGTACTGGAGGCGCCACTGGGTACCACCCTGCGCGAACTGCTGGAGATGGCAGGCGGCGTCACAGGCGGAAGGTTTAAGGCGGCCCAGGACCGGAGGCGCCAGCGGCGGATGCATTCCAGAGAGCCACCTGGACACGCCGGTGGACTATGAAAGTCTTACATCCCTCGGTTCGATAATGGGGTCGGGAGGGCTGATCATCATGAATGATAAGCGCTGCATGCCTGACGTGGCCCATTTCTTCATGCGCTTTTGTCAGGATGAGAGTTGTGGAAAGTGTGTCCCGTGCCGCACCGGCACGCAACAAGCAGCATGCTTGTTGGCAAGGATCACCTCCGGCGCGGCAGAACCGGGAGACCTGGATCAACTGGAAGAGCTTTGTCATCTCATGCGTGATTGCAGCCTGTGCGGATTGGGCATGGCAGCCCCCAACCCGGTACTCAGCACCCTGCACTGGTTTCGTGATGAATACGAGGCCCATATCCGTACAGGACACTGCCCCAGCGGAGTCTGTAGCTGCGACGAGGACGCCGCATGAAACGTGTGAGCCTGACTATCAACGGTCGTACCGTGATTGCCCGGCAGGGAGATAGCCTGCTGCAAGCAGCGCGAGCCTGCGACATTCACATCCCCAACCTCTGCCACTTGAACGGACTCACCCCTCTCGCTGGATGCCGGGTCTGTATCGTCGAGGTACAGGGGCGGCCACGCCCTGTCCCGGCATGTTCTTCCAAGGCAGAACACGGGATGGTTGTGATTACCGATTCTGAACGTGTACGCTCGGCACGTCGAATGATTGTTGAACTCCTTTTTGCAGAGCGCAACCACCAATGTCCTGTCTGCGTAATGAACAACAATTGCGAACTACAGTCACTGGCCAAACAGCTCGGCATCGACCATGTGCGCTATACCTTTATCTCTCCACTCGCTGCTGTGGATATCAGCCAGGAACGTTTCGGCATTGATCACAATCGCTGTATTCTCTGTCGGCGCTGCGTACGCGTCTGTGACGAGATCGAAGGGGCGCACACCTGGGATGTCAGTGGCCGGGGGGTTGCCAGCCGTGTTATCAGCGATCTGGCAGAACCATGGGGTGCGAGCTCGACCTGTACCGGATGCGGTAAATGCGTACAGGCCTGCCCTACCGGGGCACTGTTTGAAAAGGGTATCACAACAACACGCAAGGGATTGACCTGTTTGGAAAGACTGCTGAAATGGCGCCGACGGAGGGGGCCATGAAGCGAATCAGGTTGGCAACCGCCTGGTTGTCCGGTTGCTCAGGTTGCCACATGAGCCTGCTCAACCTGCACGGTGACCTGTTGGAATTGTTCGAGCTCTATGAGCTTGTCTATTCCCCCTTTACTGACATCAAGGAATTCCCTCGGAATGTTGACATAGCCTTGATCGAGGGAGCAGTGTCCAGCCAGGATAACCTTGAGATGGCAAGGATCATCCGTGAACGGACACTCATCGTAGCAAGCCTGGGAGATTGCGCATTGAACGGTAATGTGACCGCCCTGCGAAACCCCAAGGGCAAAACAACTGTTATTGACGCCGCATATACGCAACATAATAACCAGCCGGGCGGTTTTGGATCAGATGTATCAACGCTATTGAATTCGGCGCTGCCCCTGCACCACGTCATCCTGGTGAATGCCTTCATATCCGGCTGCCCACCTGAACCCGATCAGATCAGATCGGCTCTCAAACAACTCGCTGTGCGCCTATAAGAATTAAAAAAATAAGGATGTGGATGATGAAGTATATGTCCCTGTATGAAACGGAATTGGGCATTGGAGCTGTTTTTGCCTCTGAGGAAGGTGTCAGCATGGTTCAGCTTCCTCATGCCGACAGTGAACTCTTTATTGCACGGGCAAGAGAGTCTGCCAGAGAATCGTCGCCTCTAACGGAACAGGCAGCCATGATGTTGAAGTCTTACTTCAAGGGTGAAATGCAACTGTTTGATGCAATTCCGGTGGACCTCAGCGGCCTGACCGAATTCAGGGCACGGATCCTGCTGCTTATACGGGCAATTCCCTATGGAGAAGTCAGGAGCTATTCTGATGTCGCTGCCATGGCAGGCGCGCCTCGGGCAGCCAGGGCAATAGGAGGGGCTATGGCCGCAAATCCAGTGCCGATTATCATTCCCTGTCATCGCATTGTTGCCAGCAACGGCAGGCTTACAGGCTATAGCGCACCTGGCGGATTAAATATTAAAAGAATGCTATTAAGAATGGAATGTGCTGAATTTAAAGGAGAGGTTGCTTGTCAAGTAAAAAGTAGTTATGAACAAGATAAGTTTGACCGGTATTAAAAAATAATGGATACATGTTGTCTTCAATGAGCTAACTGCCTTAAAATAAAGGCAACACTGTAACTTATTGTTATTATTAATAATTTAGTATGTATAAAAAAACGGCAAACCGTAAAAATCTCTTGTAAAAATACAACTTTTGATCTTCATCAACATTGTTGCCAACAGCTTATCCACAGTTTTTGTGGATAAGCTGATACACACCTGTAAAATCTGTCACATTTCTGTAACTTAGGCTACATTGCCTCTGTTTCAAGTTGTTTTGCCTCCTCCCAAAGGGTGTCCATTTCCTCTAATGTCGCGTTATTCATCTGGCGTCCCTGAGAATGAAGCGTATCCTCGACATGCTGGAAGCGCTGCTCAAAACGGTTGATGGTTTTGCGTAAAGCCTCTTCCGGGTTTATGGATAAAAAGCGCCCCAGATTAACTATGGCGAAGAGCAGATCACCCAGTTCTGCCTCCATACGGTCGTTATTCCCTCCGGTCATGGCCTCCTCAAATTCGTGCAATTCTTCCAACACCTTGGCAACTACCTGGTCTATATGCTCCCAGTCGAAACCGACACGAGCAGCTTTTTCGGTGATCTTTTGGGCCTTGAGCAGTGCCGGCAGTTGTGGCGGGACACCCGACAGGGCAGACTTTCGCTTGTCCCCCATTTCAATTTTCTTGATTCGTTCCCAGTTTTCAACCTGGGCATTGCTGTCGGATATCTCCAGGTCGCCAAAGACATGTGGGTGCCGCCGGATAAGTTTATCGCACAGGGACTGGATGACATCGTCCATGGTAAAGGCGCCGGCCTCTTCGGCTATGGCGGCATGAAACACTGGTTGCAGCAACAGGTCGCCCAGTTCTTCCTTAAGCAGTTCCGGCGATTTTGTCTCAATGGCTTCGATGACCTCGTAGGTTTCTTCCAGAAGGTACCGGGTGAGGCTCTCATGGGTTTGTTCAGCATCCCAGGGGCACCCGCCAGGTCCCCGCAGACGTTTCATTATGGCCACCAGGTTTTCAAAATTGTTGCGATCATGTTTCATCAGTAGATTCCTCCATGGTAAATATCAGCGATTAATCTTTATACAGTGAGCGCGAAATCAAGGCAATGACAATACCGTATACAAGAAAAACGTTGACAATTTCATTAGATGAATACAGTATTATAAAAATTTTCAAGGAGGTTGTGGAATGTTTAAGACGAGATTGGTTGGAAGATGTGCGGCGGTTCTTGGTCTTGTGGTGTTTGTTGCTGGATTGGCTTTTGCCAGTGGCCATAGTGGTGTTCCCGAGTCGGCAGATGAGGCATTGCAGAAGCTGATGGATGGCAACAAACGGTATGTTGGAAACCAGATGACCTCCAGC
Organism: Pedobacter sp.; assembly: GCA_041672425.1. Classification (GTDB taxonomy): domain Bacteria; phylum Desulfobacterota; class Desulfuromonadia; order Geobacterales; family Pseudopelobacteraceae; genus JACPFJ01. Next base: position 3,704 of record JBAYZR010000110.1, read on the forward strand.
ACACAGAGCGGCGCCTCGGCGCGTGCCGCCCTTGCAAATTCGCAGAAGCCCTATGCCATCATCCTGTCCTGTTCCGATTCGCGTGTGCCGCCTGAAATTATCTTTGACAAAGGTCTGGGTGAGTTGTTTGTCGTGCGGGTAGCCGGCAATATCCCTGATCCGATCGTTCTTGGCAGCATCGAGTATGCCGCTGAACATATTGGCACACCGCTCATCATGGTGCTGGGGCATGAGAGATGCGGCGCTGTGACCGCCACCGTGAACGCCAAGGGTAAACCGGAAGGTAATATCGGTGAAATCGTCAAGGCCATAACACCGGCAGTCAAGGCGGCTGTCAAGGAATGTGAAGCCTGCAAAGACGCTAAGAATTGCAAAGAGACCAAAAATGCGGAATTAGTGGAGTGCGCCGTCAATGCCAACATGAAAATGGTGGTTGCCAATCTGACAAAACAGTCCAAGGTGCTTAAGCACTTGGTCGAGCATGGCAAAGTCAAGATTGTGGCTGCAAAGTATGACCTGGATGACGGCGTGGTAACGCTGGTTAAATAAATAGTATCCCAACAACAGTATCAAAAAAAAACCGCTGCGGGTCATTTGGACTCGCGGCGGTTTTTTATATCTTGGTCCGGGTTCGGGATTACTGGCCGTTGGTTTCTTCTCGGATCATGGCAATAATCTGATCGTAGAGCTTATCAGCATCACCAGCAGTTACCTTTTTCTTGTCAACCGTAGCTATGGGTGTATCACGGCAGCTCCCGCAATGTTTGATGCAGTCCTTGATCTTGATGTTCAGATCAGGATGCTCTTCTTTCAGCCGACGAAAGACCTTGCCCTTGCCTTTGTTGTGTTCGCAGAAGCGGATCTTCATTTTAAATCATAACCGTCGTGCCTGGTGGGGGCGTAAAAATGCGTTGCCCCATCTCAGAGTCAATCATCAGTATGCCGTGGCCGTTGGCGCCCACCAGCTTGAGCTTGGCAATCAGATCCCGGTCATTGTTCTCCTCTTCTATCTGCTCGGTGATGAACCATTGCAGGAATATCTGGGTGGCATGATCCCTCTCCTGTACGGCCTGTTCACTCAATTCATTGATGCATTTCGTTATTCGTTGCTCGTGCTCCAAGGTTTTTTCAAGCATTTCAAGCAGCGACTTGTATTCGTTTGGTACTGCATTTCCTGCAAGCAGGGTAATGTTCTCGCCCTGGTCGATCAGGTAGGTATAGAATTTAAAAAAATGTACCATCTCTTCGCGATATTGTACCGTGAACCAGTTCGCCGCACCCTTCAGTCCCAAGGTGTTGGCGTAAGATGACATGGAAAGGTAGAGGTGTGCTGAAAAGAGTTCGAGGTTCATGTGATTGTTAAGCGCATCTGACATTTCTTTGCTGATCATTGTGTGACCTCCTGTGTGATGATAAGAAGAAAGTTTATCCTGCAAAAAGTTTTTTCAGGGTCGGTTAAGTCGCGGGCGTGCGACGTAAGATTCTGAACACCATGACGCTGCCCAGAAGGAACATGGGCAGGCTAAGGATTTGCCCCATGGAAATAAAACCCAGGAAGGCGCCGAGCTGGGCATCGGGCTGACGGAAAAACTCGACAAAGAAGCGGAACAGGCCGTAACCGGCCACAAAGGTCCAGCCGGCCACACCGGTAGCGGTTGATCGTCGTGCTGCAAAACGTACGATCAGAAACAGTAGCAACCCCTCCAGAAAAGCTTCGTAGAGCTGCGAAGGATGCCGGGGCAGATCGCCGCCCTCCGGAAAGATCATACCCCATGGGACAGCGGTCTGACGGCCGTAGAGTTCGCCATTGATGAAGTTGCCTATTCTGCCCAGTCCCAGTCCAACAGGCGCGCACAGAGCCGCCATATCTATCAGTGTCCAGAAGTTAATCCGTTTTTTGCGGGCGTAAAGGAGAAAGGCCATGATTACGCCCAGGAAACCTCCATGAAAGGACATGCCTCCTTCCCATACAGCGAAAATACGTAGCGGATTGGCCAGGTAAAAACCAGAATTGTAAAACAGGATGTAACCGAGGCGCCCTCCAAATACGACCCCCATGGCCCCGTAGAAAACCAGGTCAGCCACATCGTCAATAGTCAGGGGAAGCTGTTTACGGCGGATTTCCGAGCGGAGAATGAAGTAGGTGGCAATAAAAGCCAGAACGTACATCAGCCCGTACCAGCGAAACTGGAGCGGGCCGATGCTGAAAAAAACCGGATCTATTGTGGGAAACCGCATGACTGGGCCTTTAACCTTATGCGCCGCATCCGCAGCTGCGTGAGCATGATCCGGTTCGCATATGCAGCGCCTTGATAAAGGTTGCCTCGGTGGCGGTCCTGATCTCTTCCATCACATTGGGAGGCACGGCCGAATCGAGAGAGAGTACCAGCATGGCCTCCCCTTTTTTCTCGCGGCGCCCCAGGTTCATGGAGCCGATATTAATTTCGTGCTGTCCCAGGATGGTGCCGATCTTGCCTATAATACCGGGACGGTCGGCGTAGTTCAGGAGCAGCATATGCTCCTCGGGTGAAAAATCCATGGAATAGTCGCGCAATCTCACGACACGCGGCACACCCTCGAATAGCGTGCCCGAAACCAGGCGCCGTTTACCTTGTCCCTCGATGAGCAATGTGATCACGTTGGAAAAGGCGTCGACATGGGTGGTCTTGTTTTCCTCCACCACGATCCCCATCTGCTCAGCGATCAACGTGGCGTTGACCATGTTCACATCCTGGTCAACCATGCGGTTCAGCAGTGCCGCCAGACCGCATACGGCCAAAGGCGCGCAGTCATAATGGGCTATGCTGCCGGCAAAACCGAAGCTGACCTTTTCCAGGTTGTTGTCCACCAATTGTATGCCGAAATCACACATCACGCTCATCAGGTTGAGGAACGGTCGCATCTGGTCCATCAAGGCCATGTCGAAACGCGGGATGTTGACGGCGTTTTCCAGCGGCTGATCGTCCAGATAGTTGATGATCTCTTTTGAAACGTCTATGGCCACATTGACCTGGGCCTCAAAAGTATTGGCGCCCAGGTGAGGCGTTACAACCAGTCTGTTGTCGGCAATCAATTGCTTGATGTGTTCGGATTTTGGAGGTTCTTCGCTCCAGACATCCACGGCTCCGCCGATGACCTTGCCGGAGATGAGGTTATCCAACAGGGCTTGTTCGTTGATGATGCCGCCGCGGGCAACGTTGAGAATGATTACCCCGGTCTTCATCAGGCCGAACTCGCGCGAGCCAATCATGTTGTTTGTCTCTTCGTTGAGCGGGGTGTGTACGGTTATTATGTCACAGTTATTGTATATCTCGTCGTGGGAAACCAGCTTGACACCCAGGTCATGGGCGCGTTTTACAGCGATATACGGGTCGCAGGCAAGCACCTCGCATTCAAAGGCCTTCAGGCGCGTAGCCACCCGGCCACCAACCTTGCCCAGCCCGATCACGCCGGCGATCTTTCCCTTTAGTTCATGACCGGTAAAGGGAGACCGCTTCCACTCGCCGGATTTCAGACTGTTGTTGGCAATGGTGACGTTACGGCAGAACGAAAGCAGGAGCGCCATGGTATGCTCGGCAGCGCTGTTGGTGTTTCCGAAGGGAGCGTTAACCACGATTACACCTTTGGAACTGGCGTAATCCACGTCAACGTTATCTATGCCGACCCCGGCCCGGGCAATGATCTTCAGCTTTTTGCCGGCGTCCAGAACGTCTTTGTCTACCATGGTGCCGCTACGGGTAATAATCACCTCATATTCGCCAATAGCGCCGAGCAGTTCTGTTTTGCTCAGCCCAAGCCTTACGTCAAGTTGTATACGTGGTTCCTGTGTCAGGAGGGCAAGCCCTTCCGCCGATACTTCATCCGTCACGATAATCTTCATTGTAGACTCACAGTGTTATTGGGATTTGAAGGGGCTTATACTAATCCTGACAGCAACAAAATGCAAGAGGGTGAACAGTATACGTTGCGACAGGTTGATTTTGGAGGGTGAGTGGTCTATGTTTGAAAAAACCTCAAATATCAAGGAATATTGCATGGTTGATGAATTGAAGTTTAATATAGTGCTTGTGGAGCCGGAAATTCCGCCCAATACCGGTAACATTGCGCGTCTATGCGCCGCAACCGGAAGTGTACTGCATCTGGTGGAGCCGCTTGGTTTTTCTATTGACGACCGCCAGCTGAAACGGGCTGGTCTCGATTACTGGGATAGCGTGGAGGTGCGTTTGTGGTCGAGTTTCGAACAATTCAGAAACGCTTTCCCGCATGGCAGATTTTTCTACCTCAGTACTAAACCTTCGAAGCGCTACCTTGATGCTGACTTTTGTCCAGGAGATTTCCTTGTATTCGGTAAGGAAACCAAAGGGCTGCCGGAGGAGCTTCTGCACGCCAATCCCGATACTGCCATTACCATTCCCATGCCAGCCGGAGCTGTACGCAGCCTTAATCTTTCAACCTCGGCCGGAATCGTGCTGTATGAAGCATTGCGCCAGACCGGAAGACTGGGATGATCTTCGCGCGATTGAAACATCATCTGACTGCCGGGACCTGGGCTGTTATAAAAAAAGCCCCGCACCGGAAGGAGGGGGCTGCTGTCTTGATGTGTGTTCCAGGGGACTATTTCAGCGCTTTCAGCTGATGATCAACCAATTTTGCAGTCAACGGATCGTAGCCATCCTTCACGACGATTTCCTGACCTTCCCTGGAAAGGGCATAGCGCAGGAACTCTTCTACTACCCTGGGCAGCGGCTGGCCCGGTTTTTTAGCAACATAAATGTAAAGCATACGGCTCAAAGGGTATGAACCATCCAGCACGTTGGCATAGGTAGCTTCAGCCACCTTGCCCCCTTCCTTGTTGGAAAGAGGAACGGTACGCACACCCGATGTGGCGTAGCCGATGCCGGAATAACCGATGGCTGCGAAATCCCTGGCAACACCTTCAACAACGGAAGCAGAGCCGGGCTGTTCCTTGACACTGTTCTTGAAGTCACCATTGTTCATGGCGTGCTCTTTAAAATAACCATAGGTTCCGGAAGCGGAGTTGCGGCCATAAAGGCTGATCGGCATGGCTGCCAGTTTTCCGGTTACACCCAACTGCCCCCAGGTAGTAATATTGGCGCCTCCACGTTTATGGGTCTTTGAGAAGATTGCATCAACCTTGTCAAGTGAAAGACTTTTGATAGGGTTGTCCTTGTTGACGAACACCGCCAGCGAATCGAGCGCAACGCCGATCCTGGTCGGTTTAAAGCCATGCTTCTTTTCAAATGCTTCAATCTCGGAACTCTTCATTTCACGCGACATGGGGCCGAGCTGGGCAGTCCCGGCAATCAAGGCCGGAGGCGCCGTGCTGGAACCCTTGCCTTCGACCTGAATGTTCACGTTGGGATACTTTTTCTTGAAGCCTTCAGCCCAGTAGGTCATCAGGTTGTTGAGGGTGTCGGAACCAATGCTGCCCAGGTTACCCGCCACACCAGCGGCGGGGGTGTATTTCCTGATCTTGGCATCGACGTGATTCGGCGCGGCCTGAGCCGCAATAGATGTGACCACCAGCAGCGCTGCGGTCAGGATTGACTTCTTTAACATGGAATACTCCTTACATGTGGGTTTGTTGCGGATTGCCTTTTACAATACCAGACTACTGTTACAACAATGTTACAGGAGAGAAAAAGGTTAGTTAAATGTGACGACAGATGAACCGGTTTTTTACCGGCAGGCGGAAGGTGGTGAAAAAGAGGAGATGAGCATTGACAGCTTGGATAATGCCTGCTGAAAATCAACTCTGCCATCTTTCCTTGACACAAAGGCTCTGGTTGAGTAAATTCAGAATCATTGCATGGTCGCGTTAAATAGCTTGTGAAGCAGTGCCGTTGTGGCTCAGGGGTAGAGCAGCTCACTCGTAATGAGCAGGTCGTCGGTTCGATTCCGACCAACGGCTCCAAAAGTTAGTCCGACATAGTTCGTCGAAGTATGAAAGCCCCTTGAAAACAGGGGCTTTTTTATTATCTATTGCCTTATATCGGATGTTCCCTTTTAAACTCAGTGAAGATTGCCTGTATTAGCATTTAATATCAGCATATTAGCGGCGATCAGTCAGTTTTTTCTTAGTGGATACAATTATCCCCTTGCTCGGTAGTATCTTAGGTAAACTTACTTTTGCTGCCTTTAGTAATTTTTTAATCGATGCCTGTGGTTCTGGTATCTGGTTTACTTTTCCATATCCATTCATTGCGATTTCAATCGCGCAAAGTGTTGATAGCTCCTTTATTCCCTCTTCCACGGTGAG
>JBAYZR010000111.1:0-9952 GCA_041672425.1 Pedobacter sp.
GACAGGGTTTCCGGTACGCGCTTGATGACCGCTTTACAACCGCTAACCTGGTGTACCCCTTCCGCTACCGCTTCCGCCATTTTGTAGATATGGCCATACATACTATAGTACACAATCAGAGCTTTCATGATGTTCTCCTTTTCATATGTTTAATCGTCATACAAATAGAGTACCATGCAATTCCTCTTATTCCAGTTCATTGTCGGTTACTTCTTGATCATCTCTATTTCGAGAGTAATTGTTATTTCATCTCCTACGACAACCCCTCCGGTTTCAAGAGCCGCATTCCAGACAAGGCCAAAGTCCTTGCGATTGATCTTGGTTGTGGCAGTGGCGCCTTTACGGATGTTGCCCCAGGGATCTTTGCTTTCTTTTGAAGGTTCTTCTACGTCAAGCACGACCTCTTTAGTTACGCCGTGCAGGGTCAAGTCGCCCGTGACTTTAATATTGTCCTTGCCGACCTTGACTACCTTTTTTGAGATAAAGGTCATGGTCGGGAATTTCGCTACGTCGAAGAAGTCAGCGCTTCGCAGGTGCTCGTCACGCTTCTGCACATTGGTGTTGATTGAATTGGTGTCGATACTGACTTCCACCTTTGACTTGGTGATGTCTTTGTCATTAATTTCAACAGTGCCGGTATGTTTATCAAAACTGCCTTTCACATTGGACACCATCAAGTGACGGACTTTGAAACCAATATTTGAGTGGTCGGGATCGATCTTCCAGGTAGAGGCAAATGCAAAGGCCGGAATGGCCAGGACTATAATGGCGCTGATAGATGCGATAATCCGTTTCATGATAGTTCTCCTTTAATTTTGTGAATATTGGTTTGATCTTATACTGTTAACTCAAAAAAGCACAACTATTTAGTCTTAACCTTCTTTCAAACCCAAATTTACAAGGTTGACATTATGCCAATAAAGTTATTAAATGTTGTCCGACAAACCTTGATACTAATGATGTAGGCCGGAATCCAGAATAAGGGCTGCTCTGGCTGAACACTGCACAGGACATTGTACCGTGAAAATTAGGGAGGGGGCCTAATGCGACCGCAACGGGAAAGCCTCAAAAAACTGTGGGTAGTGCTGGGGATGGCAGTGGCGTTTATGTCGATGGATATCTGCTTCACATACTCCCAGGAAGTAAAAACGCAGGAAGCTGCGCGGCCTGTTGTCGCCCATGAAAATGCAAGAAAACCGCTTGCGACGAAAATTATCCCACCATCTGCCGATATGTACGCAGTAGATCCGAAACCCCTTTCAAATGTCGAATGCGGCCAGTGCCATACCAAAATTTATATCAATCTCAAAACTGACGGCGGACGACACAAGTTCCAATGCCAGGAATGTCACAGGGTTTTACACGCTTACAGTCCGGTTAAGAAAAACTGGCAGGAACTGATGCCCAGGTGCAATGACTGCCACATACTTCCCCACGGTGAAAAATTCCCGGACTGCTCGAGTTGTCATGGCGACCCCCATGCAGCCACCAAAATTACCGAGACGGAAATACTGACCAACTCCTGTGTCATCTGTCACGGCAAGCAATTTGACGAGTTGCAGAAATTTCCTAGTGCCCATACCAAACTGTCGTGCAGGGACTGCCACACTACGCACGGGTTTTTGCCCAACTGCAACGCATGCCACAAATCCCACTATGAAGGAGAGGATTTCGCGACTTGCGCCACCGAGTGCCATCCGGTGCATATGCCACTGGAGATCAACTACAAGAAGGACGCCAATGCTCGAATCTGCTGGGCCTGTCATGGCAAGATCCATGCAGTGTGGCAAAAATCACCAAGCAACCATGCACATGTAAACTGCGCAGACTGCCATAGCAAACACGGCTATATACCTGCTTGCAGCGAGTGCCACGCCATGCCCCATAGCAAACAACTGCTCGAAAGGTTTCCGAATTGTCTGACCTGTCACCTGGATCCTCACGATCCACCAGTCAAACAGCACAAACTTTAAACAGTTTGTACAAAAGATTTGCAGTTTTCATCTACTGTCGGAGAAGAGGAGGGGCTTTACCAGTGCAACATGGTCGTTTTACATATGTGCTGTTTTTCATCGGGTTCCTTCTTTTGGCGCCATCATCCACCCTGGCGGCTGATCTACAGGTTTCTTCCGACACGATCTTCCGGAATTTTGACCGTCAGGCGGCTACCGGCAAGAAACTAACGTCGGATTCGGCCTACGAATACCTCCAGCTAAATTATGGCGACCTCAAATCAACGGGATTGTCTCTGCACGTTAATGGCTGGGGGAGGATCAACCTGGCTGATAACTACAACAATAAGGATACCGCAGGCGAACTTCTCCATGCTTACCTTCAGTATGTGCCAGTTAAGCAGACATTCCAACTACGAGCTGGTCGTCAATACATTTTCGAGGGAGTGGCCCGGGACAGTATTGACGGGATTTATGTCAAAACTTTTTTAATCCCGACGGTCACTGTTTCAGCGTATGGCGGTTCACCGGTTTCACTTGACACCTCCAACGGGAGAAATGGAGACTTTATCTACGGTGGCAAACTCACCCATTCCCTTCCTAAACTCTACGATGTGGGGCTTTCCTACAAATATATTGCAGATAACAGTACCCGCAAGGAAGAGTCCCTTGGTACCGATCTTACCCTGCTTTTCCCTTGGAACATCTCACTTTTGGGGCATTCAGTCTACAACATGATCAGTAAAGATTGGGGGGAACATTCCTACGATATGCGTTTCCCCTTGGGACCAGTAACAATCCAGCCGTTCCTGCAACATTTCCGGTATGAAGGTTTTTTTAACAATCGGAGCAACACTGCCAACCCCTTCCGATTTCTACAAGGGACCGGCAACACTTTAACCGTGGTCGGCACTGATGTTTTCTACTATCCGTCGGAACATGAGGAGTTTGTCCTGCGTTTCAAGAACTATGATTACAAGGACCGCTTCAAATCATCCCAGTTTTACTCCATCCTCGCCATAAAAAAGTTAAAAATACTTTCTGAGGTCGGCGCAGAGGTCGGCCGCATGCAGGGAAGTAATGATGAAAACAGGTACATCCTCAGCAGGGGTTATTTTTACTGGAACACTCTTCACGGGTTTGTAACCGGTGATGTGATGTTTGTACGCTACGATAAGGCGATTTACACTAAAAGGACATCACTGTTCGCCTCCGTTGGCATAGGCAAAAAGTTTTTCAACGACAGGTTCAGTGTCAAACTATCGTTTGACTACAGCAAAGATCCCTATTTTGACGAAGATTACCGGTGGATGCTAAAGTTGAACTACCTTCTTGACAAAACATTCAGCAGCCTGCCCCGGTAAAACTGAGCTTCATTTACCCGGTATCGGAACGGAGTCCACGCATGAAAACCATCTGTTATACAACCTTGCTGCTGGCGGGATTATCACTGCTGCTGGTCGCATGCGCATCGCAAAACAGCTACAGATTGCCCACGACCCACCCGCAGATTTATGAACTGGGAGAGAGAAGAGAATTCTGCACAAAATGCCATGGATTCAAAAAGGAACCGATTGATTTCGAACGCTATAATCACACGGCCACATTTACCGATTCCCATCGACTGGTGGCATACCAGGACGAGGGGGTCTGCGCTTTATGTCATAATCAAGGTTTTTGTAGCGATTGCCACGCCACCCATGTCGAACTCAAGCCGTCGCTGAAAAGCCAGACCGAAAACTACCGCCGGGTTCAGCACCGGGGGGATTACCTTTCCAGGCACAGGATAGAAGGTCGCATCGATCCAACCTCCTGCTTCCGCTGTCATGGCAACCCAAAATCAGCCCAAACCTGTCAATCCTGCCATGGATAGTATCAGTAACAAAGGAGAAAGAGCATGAGGTGGCTGTCGGCGTTTGTTTTTCTATCTATTTTGAATCTGGCCGGGTGCGGTAGCACCGGAAATCCTAATGCTCCGACTTCTAAAGCGCCCCATGAAAAAACATGGGTTACATACCACCGTAATGATATTGTCAATGGTGGTGTTGCCAAGACCATTGTTGATGGCAACCTGATAGACGAACACGTTATCCAGTGCAAGGAGTGCCATGGCGCCGATTTAACGGGCGCCAAAGGCGGGGCAGCTGGTCCAGCCTGCCTTGATTGCCATGTTCTGGATCCGGTCAAGTTCTCGGTTATGTGCTATTCCTGCCATGGCGGGTATCCAGATCCAGTAGTGCCACCGAAGACGTTTATGACGTATTCGATACCTCGTGCCGACTACCTCGCGTTTATTACGTATTCGACACCTCGTGCCGCATTTATTGACAGGGTGAGAAAGGACGAAAATGCGCACCTCAAACACAAAACCGTGCCAAATTCCACTGTAAACGTCCAAATAGAAGAAGCATGCGCCAGGTGCCACGGTGAAATGAATGAAATAGTAAACACACACCATGCTGTTGTTATGAAAAACAAATCAATGGGGTGTCTCGGACCCTTCCCAAGGGGATGTCATACATTTGATCTTGTCAACCATAATGTGTCCACCCCTGCTTGCAATGCCTGCCATCCATAACATCCTACGCCAGAAAGCCCGCCAAATGCGGGCTTTCTGGTTAAATAGGTATGTGAGGAAGGGGGGAAACAAGCCCAACGCGGTTTGTGGCGGCGCACTCACACATGAGTATTTTCGCGGGGCTTTGCCGGACAGACAAAGTCTGCTACTATCCCTTCATCATGACGATCCAACTCCCCTTCAACCTCCTGACCATCCTCGGCCCGACCGCTTCGGGCAAAACCCGCCTGGCCGTAGCCCTGGCCCGCGATTTGGGCGGCGAGATCATCTCGGCCGACTCGCGTCAGGTCTTTCGCGGTATGGATATTGGTACCGGCAAGGACCTGCACGAGTACGGTGAAGTGCCTTACCACCTGATCGATGTCCTGGAATCGGGATCCGAGTTCAGTGTTTTTGCCTTCCAGCGCCTGTTCTGCGATGCCTTTGCGGATATCACGATTCGAGCGCGTCTGCCGATTCTGTGCGGCGGCGCCGGCATGTACCTGGATGCTGTCCTGCGCGGCTACCAGATGATGGCAGTTCCCGAGGATGCAAAACTACGCTCCGAATTGGGAGAACACAGTGATGGGAAACTGGCCGCCATGCTGCGGGAACTACGTCCGGAACAGCACAACAGCACCGATCTGCTGAACCGCAACCGCACCATCCGGGCCATGGAGATTGCTCTCTTTGAAGCTGAACACGAAGGCGCAGGCGAAACAATGCCCGACATCCGGTCGCTGACCATCGGCATCCGCTGGGAGCGACCCGAACTGCGGCAGCGCATTACTGAACGCCTGCGACAACGTCTGGAGGGCGGTATGATCGACGAGGTGCAAAGCTTGCATGCAGCGGGTGTCGCCTGGGAGCGGCTGGATTATTACGGACTGGAATACCGTTTTGTGGGGGCATACCTGCGGGGCGAATTAAGTCGTAACGACATGTTTCAAAAGCTGAACAGCGCCATCCATCAGTTTGCCAAACGTCAGGCAAACTGGTTCCGCAGGATGGAACAGCACGGCGTGGTTATTCACTGGGTGGAGGGCGCCTGCAACCCGCTGGGCGAGGCAAAGGCGGTGATTAACGGGCTTCTGTCAAACTTGATTACGAAGGGCAAGTCCCTTTAGAGCATGTTTCAAAATTCTGGACAGTCCTGTGATTTAAATTTATCCGTACGGGAAAATATCCGGGCTAAAAGTAAACTATCAGTTTACATTTAGCCCTTTTTTTATAAGAAGTTCAATTTGCAAAATCAATACAACTCAGCAGTATTTAGTATATTCCAATTACTATCTAACCCACCAATTATCAAAACCTTTCCACCCCTGAATAGTTGAGTTTTCCCTCGCGCTTGCTCTAAACCTACAACCCGTATTTCTTCAGTACGTCTGTTAGTTCAGCGACAAGCTTGAGCGCATCCTCACGATCCAGCAGTTCGGCAATCTTCCGGAAATGGGCCGGCTCACGGATACCCGGCACCAATTGCTGCCCGCTTCTGGCCACGACTACATTCTCGATGATGTCGCGGAAATGGGCCGGTTCACGAATGCCTGGAACATATTTCAGGGTCTCGCGCCGGGCAACGGCAACACGCTCGGCAAGCTTCAGGTCGGTGTAGATCTCATCGATTGCGGCGATAAGAATCTCCTCTTCCTTTGCCAGGGCGATTCCAGCGTCAAACCAGTGGGCCGGCTCACGAATGCCCGGTATCAACTGTCCGGGAGTAAAATGCGCCGGCTCACGGATTCCGGGTATCAACTGTTCAGGCACCCGGTCGGGGATGAAATGGGCCGGTTCGATCCAGTCGGCCTTCAGCTTGAGTTTCAGAGCATCATACCAGAGCAAATAGAGGGAATAGCTTCCCGCGGCTATATTGCCGACGCTCTTGCCCGTAAGCTCTTTCAGGATAGGAGCGAATCCTCTTTCGAAGACCGTGCCCTGGAGGTTCGCGGCGGCCAATTCTATCGATTCGATCCTTCCTCCTTCGGCAATCTGGAAGGTTACAGGCAGGGTGGTGGTCACCACAAAGCCGATCTGCTGAGAGACACTGTCGAAAATACTGTCGACCTTCTCTTGGATTGCATCCTTGATGAAGCGGTAGATGTTGATGAAGTCGTCAAAACGCTGCACTAGCACGGGGTGAGCCGGTTCTACCCAATCACGTTTGATTGCCATTTGTTTATTCCTCCTTAAGCCAAGTTTAATGTTGTTTAGATCTCTTCGTTAGTGGACCGTTTCCAGATTTGATGTGTAAGATGTGTGTCACCTCCTTTGGCAGGCAGCTTGAAGTTTTTATCCCCCAGCTTGCATTTGCCGTTTGAACTCCGCGTAGGGTACCGGTGTACATAGGGCTCCGAGGAAGCTGAGCCCTGCCGGGTCGGCGCCGCTACGCCCGATGTTTTCGATGCCGGTGTATGGTATGGCGCCACCATCGAAAAACGATATTTCCGCCTTTCCGGCGTTCTCCTCCATGGGATTCTCCGGTCGCAGTTCGCTCCAGGTACGCCGCAACCGCTCCAGAATACGCTCACCCCTGGCACGCAACTCCACGCCTCCGTCATCCACCTTCTGCCGCATGTTCCGCATGGCAACGCGGACCGCTTCATGATCAGATGGCTTAATGGCCTGCACGATATCCCAGATCCGGGAGAGGCACCGGTAGGTGTCGATGTTTGTTTCCTTTATGAACGAGCGTCCCTCGCTTCTGAGTCCTTGGGTCAAAAGTTCCGGGTGGAAACGACGCAGGAGCTGGAACGTGAAGTCAACCTCCATGTTGAAGTAATGGAGCCCGTAATCGTTGAAGTTCCGGTCGAAGAAGGCGTAATTGGCGATTTTGTGGAACGCCTCTACCCGTTGATCCTTGATACGGTAGTCAAAACCAAAATAATCTCCCGCCAGGATACCGTCGTCGCGCAGTTTCTTCTCCAAACCTGTGGCGGCGTAAGCTTCGGCCCGGCAGAAATTAAAAGGATTGTCGATGTGCCGTTCCATGAAGCGAAGATTAATGAGGAGGTCGTCCATGGTGGCGTCAGGCTCGAACATAAGAAGATTGTAGGCCACGTGGACATCGAAGTCGTTCAGGATGCGGAGCGCGTTCTCGATTTCCTCCCGGCTGCTCTTGCGATTGAGGTTTCTAAGTCCCTGTTCCGAGGCGTTTTCGACACCGAGGAAGACCCGGAAGATATTGAGATCGTCCAGAACAGTCATTACCTCGCGGTTGATGGAGTCGGGGCGGGCCTTGACGGCAATGGCGATATCCTTAACCCCATCCTCCCAAAGGGAGTCCCTCAATTCGGTAAAGCGGGCCAAGGCCTTGACAGGCTCGGGCAGGAAAAAGTTGTCGTCCTGGAAGTTGAAAACCCGCACCCCGTACTGGTGATAGAGTTCCTTCATCTCGGCCACGATGTTGGCCACGCTACGGACGCGGAACTTGGCGCCACCACCGCTACGGTACCAGGCGTCGATGCTGCAAAAGGCGCAACTCCGCCAGCAGCCGCGGCTGGAGAGAATACTGGCAATCGGCTTGCCGAAATAGTCGTGGAAACCGGTGCGGCGAGGGAAAGGGAGCGCGTCCAGATCCGCCGGGTTGCCCCGCGATGGATTGACTGCGATGACGCCGTCAGCGGCGCGCCAGCAAAAGCCTGCAACTCCGTCCAGATTGGAGAGGTTCTCCGCCAAGGCGCAGATCAGTTCTTCCCCTTCACCCAAGGCAATGGAGTCGAACTCCGGGAAGTCGGCCAGCAGCCTTTGGCAGTTGAGAGCGGCGAAATGCCCGCCGGCGGTCAGGTGGCCGGTGTATCCTGCCTCGCGCAGGGCTTTAGCCAAGCGGCAAAACTCCCGCGCTCGACCGGTGAAGACCATCGAAAGACCGGTGATTGCCGGGTTGAGCTTTACTATCTGGCGCACTACCGACGTAATGTCCCCCTCTTCGTTGAAAGGTATGATTTCCGCGCTGTGCCCATGTTGTTCCAGCGATGTTGCCATGTAGCGGAGCCCGAGATTTTCTTCCAACTCAGCTCCGATCAATGCTACGTCCATGGTGTGCCTCCTTTGATTGCAGGCGTGTTGATTTGATAGTTCTTGTTTTATCCGCCTAACGCTTTATTATCATTTCCTAAAATTTCTTTTATCATCGAAATAAGAAATTTCAAGTAATTATTTTATGATCCATTCTTAAAAAGCCAACACAGCATAATCATTTAAGATGCCCTCGTAAAAAGTCGGAGGAACTTCAGTTTTTTGTTGATACAGAAAAAATGGCTTCCATATTTGATGCAGTCGCAAATGCAATAATGCAGCTAACATGTTGATTTTATTTCTAAAACCAGTTTATTTTGCTTGCGTTTGTCGTCGTTTTATGCTACAAAATCTTTGCAATATCAATGCCTTGCAAGGAAATAGCATGATATACGTCAAAGATCACAAACAGCGCGACATGTTCAATCCATCGTATCCGATCACAGGGTGACGTTTTTCAAGCCTGAGCAATCCATGCGAGGTCGGGTTTCTGGTCTTTGAAATAGCAATCAATGGCGTCAACCAAGATCGGGAAGGTTCTTTTCGATCTCAGCCGACACGTCTGTCTCAGTGAGAGCACCCGCTCTGCCCAGCGATGCCCCTTTTCGCTGACGTTGCCGTAGCTTCTATTGCGCAAGCAGACTGCAAAGCGCAACATCCGTTCCGCATGGTTGTTAGTTGGAGACACTCCGGTCTTTTCCAGAAATACCCAAAGCGAGTTGATCTCCCGCAAGAGCCTGGCTGCGAACTTTCCGGCATCATCCTTATTGCCGTGATGCCGGGTTATCAGTTTTATGAATCGGGCATAAAAGGCCCGCCATTCACCTACGGTTGGTGGAGCATGGGCCATATGACACAATCTTCGCAGCTCAGAGAGCGCATTTGCGCCGAATTTGGCTATTTCTTCGTTTTTGCTTTCCGAGAGTTTTCTTGCATCGCGTATCAGGTGTGCCAGGCAGGTCTGGCGAAGCCCGACCCAGTCCGTGTAGACCCGATAGCCGTCTGTTACAAGAATCCCTTCCCACTCTTTTATGAGTTCTTTGAAGGCAGTCTTGTACCTTTTGCTGTGAATCATGAAGAACGCCACGGTAGAACCGGCTAACACCCAGAGCCAGGGCACATAACAATGGTGTCAAACACTCTTGACAAAGTGAAATGTGTAGGTTTGACACCGGTAGGTTTTGTGTACTCTTCGTAGACCTTGTTGAAGTCGATTCCTTCTTTGGCGCCGTAGGGCATGGGGATGAAGACGTGGAGGTTCATGTGGGGCTCCTTTTTCGATTAGTTCATCCATTCGAACGTTTTAAATTCAGAACACCTGATCTCCTCGCGTGTATTTATAAACGAGAAACTTACAAGAACGTTTTGAATATCGGTTTGTTAGCAGTATTGATTGGTGTGTTTGATATATTTTCTGGCAGGTATG
>JBAYZR010000112.1:0-9890 GCA_041672425.1 Pedobacter sp.
GACGAAGACCCTGGGCACCAAAGATTATGCCGCTGAAAAACCGATTCTGGACAAGATCGAGCAGACCGCCCAGTTACTGACGGCTGAGAAGGCCAAACGCGACAAGGCCGATCAGGGCAAGCTTGCCGACCTGGAAAAGCAGCTGACAACGCTGGAAGTAGATGCGTCTAAATATGTCATAAAGGACGAATTTTTCGAGTTGTATGCAAAAAATGGCGGTGTGGGTTACAATGCCTTTACCACCCGCGACGGTACCACCTACATGCTCAATCTCCCGGCCAACAAGCTGGAATTGTGGGCGGCCATTGAGTCTGACCGCATGCAGAATGCAGTGCTGCGCGATTTTTACACCGAGCGGTCGGTGGTGATGGAGGAGCGGCGGCGTTCCTACGATGCCGATCCTGATAGCAAGCTGTGGGAGACCTTTTTAGCATCCAGCTTTCTGGCCCACCCGTACGGCCAGCCCACCATCGGCTGGATGTCGGACATCGAGAATTTGACCCGCACCAAGGCTGAACGGTTCTTTCATAATTACTACGCGCCCAATAACGCCATTGTTGCTATTGTGGGGGATATCGATCCAAAGGCGACCATCGCCATGGTTGAGCGTTATTTCGGGCCGATCCCACCCGGAAAGGCGCTGCCGACTGTTACTACAGAAGAGCCGAAGCAGGCTGGCGAACGCCGCATAGAGCTGGTGGCCGAGGCAGAGCCGACGCTGATCATGGGTTTCCATAAACCGACCATAATGACAACGGATGATTATGTGTTCGATGTCATCAACATGATTCTGGGGAGTGGCCGCACATCACGCTTATACAAAAAGCTGGTGATTGAAAAACAGCTTGTTACTGATATTGGTGTCTTTGATGCGCCTGGCAGCCGTTTTCCGAACCTGTTTGTCATCAGTGCCAATCCCCGTGATCCGCACTCTATCAGTGAGGTTGAACAGGCCATCCAGGTCGAGCTGGATCTGCTCAAAACTGAGCCTGTGGCCGAGCGTGACCTGCAGCGCATCCTCAACAAGATCGAGTTCGAGGAGGCCATTCGTATGGGCGCCAACGGTGGTCTGGCACGTAATCTGACCGAATACGAGGCCATAGCTGGTACCTGGCGCTACATGGTTGAATACCGCCGCAAGGTGGAAAAGGTCACGTCGACCGACATCCAGCGGGTTGCCCGCGAGTACTTTACCCGTGAAAACCGCATGACCGGATTCATCACCAAGAAGGGAGGTGAAGGCAAATGAGGCAGCTCATGATCTCCCTCTGCATTGTCATTGCTTCAATCACAACGGTTTTTGCCGGCGAAGGGGCAAAAACCAATCCCCGCAGCATGGTCTTTCCAGAATTGCGCTTTGATATACCTCAGGCCGAGCGGGTGGTCTTGGAGTGCGGCATGCCGGTCTACCTGCTGCAAGACCCGGAATTACCCATCATCAACATTAGCGCCATGGCGCACACCGGTTCGGTCTATGAACCGGTCGCCAAGTCAGGACTGGCTGCTCTGACCGGCAGTGTCATGCGCAGCGGTGGCGCAGGCGGTTTATCACCGGAGAAGATGGATGACGAGCTGGAGTTTATGGCGTCATCCGTGGAGAGTCGAATCGGCGCTGATATGGGCACTGTCTCTCTGATCTCCCTGACAAAAAACTTCAGCCATACCCTGCGGATCTTCGGCGATGTGTTGCTGCGACCAGACTTCAGTGGAAAGCGTGTTGATATTGCCCGCAAACATATGATAGAGGCGTTACGCCGCCAGAACGACGATTCCAGGGAGATCGCTGATCGAGAGATCAATAAGGCCATCTACGCCGGGCACCCGCTGGGCGTTGTGCCGACCTTTGAATCTATCAATGCCATAACCCGGCAGGATTTGATTGACTTCCACCACAGATTCTTCAAGAGCGACAACACCATTCTGGCTGTCTCGGGTGATTTTGAGCGGGCCGCCATGATCAAGGAGCTGAACACGGTCTTTGGCCGGTATGAAAAAGCTGCCCCCCTGATACTGCCTGATATTCCCCAACCGCGGCAGCTGTTCGCACCAGAGGTGCTCTATGGCAGGAAAGAGGTTAAGCAGACGGTTATTCGCATGGGGCATCTGGGCATCACCAAGGATAACCCAGATATTTACGCCATAAGGATACTGGACTATATCCTGGGTGGCAGCTTCACCTCGCGGCTGACTATGGAGATCCGCACCAACCAGGGATTGGCTTATAACATAACCAGCCGCTTTGATGTCGGTCGGCGCTTCACCGGCAGCTTTATTGCCGAGACCGAGACCAAAGCCGAATCCACTTCCAAGGTGATCGGCCTGATGAAGTCAATCATCGCCGGTATGACCAAAGAGCCGGTCAGTGACCAGGAACTAAAAACCGCCAAGGATTACATCATCAATTCCTTCATGTTTGGCTTCACCAGTCCAGCCTCCATAGTGACCCAACGCGCACGGCTGGAGTTCTACGGCTATCCTGTCGATTATCTGGAAAAATATCGTAGTAACATCATTAGGGTAACCAAAGAGGATGTGCTTGACGCTGCCAGGAAATATCTGAAACCTGATGCCTTTAAATTGGTAGTGATTGGGGACTCCACTAAATTTGACAAACCGCTTGCCACCTTTGGCGTCGTGCGGGAGCTGGACTTGAAGCAGAGTATTCCGTAAAAAAAGGCGCCTACTCAAAGGTTTGCCAAACTCAATCGGAATAGGTGGCCGACATGGCGCGGATTTTCCCAGAACCCTTTCAGTTGGCCAAGTTAGCAACTTGGCAGCCTGACCCCAGAGCCTCCTCGTCCGGTTTGATGAGGGTGGGCAGGGTGAAACCTGTTCCCTACTCTACCCAGAGCTTCCTGCATCCTGTTCAGAAAAATCAAGGGCACAGAGTTGGAAAAAACATATAATATTGGATGCTTCGATGAAGAACAAAAACAAGTAAAAGCATCCAATATTAGATACCGGCTCTAACCGGTGATCTACGAGTTGAACAGAACCAAAATGAGAGAGGTAATGCTTGAATGCTATGAACTCACAGGTCGAGGGGGAAGAAGATTTGAAGGTTTTACAAATTTGAAAGGAATGCGGACAAACAAACTAAGCGTAAATCAGTTTTCGCCATTCTTTAACGAGATCAGGCATTCGGTCAACAACCTCACGACCAACAATCACCTCATCAACATAACCCATATGCAGCATGTCTATGATTCGACAGAGGTAGCTTCTGCCACAGTCCCACCATGTATAACGTGCATCAAGAAAAAGATAGTGGAGGACGTCTATGCCTTCAGAAGCGGACAATTCCTCTAACTCCATACCGTCAAGAAGTGTCTCATACACGCCATCGGCAACACGACTACCAAACGTCGTGGTGTAATAGTATTCCTTGATTTCCCATATTGCCGTGGGGTTGACAACGGAAGGGAAAGCGCCGTCAACTCTTCGCGAGAGTGTACGGAGTGGTGAACCATTAGTAGTCACCGTGGTCAGCTCTCTTGGGTCATAATCAACTGTAATTTCTCCTGCATTTGCCTCGATCAGCATATTGATAATGGCAGTGAAGTATGCCGGAGCTTTCATCTTGCCCTTTTGCTTGTTCATTGGAATAAGACATGTCGGCTTTAGCTTTTTACATAACTGTTCAAAAAGTTGCTTCGCCTCTGTTGCATCCATAAGTTGCGGTTTAACAATAGTATTCAATGTGTCTGTGCGATAGGTAAAATATGCAGATAACCTTTCAGAAACTGACTTACCGTTAATGACGACTGTCTTCAATGATTCGGGTGACAGTCCAAGTTTTGTGTACGCGGATTCCATTTCGCTAAGGGAAGGAACCCTAACAGTTCCAGTACCTCGCACTGTATAGCCGCATTTTTGGCTCAAGGTTCTGACAGCAGCCCAGAAAAATTTAGGCATATTTTGAAAATCAGGATTTGGTTTCATTGGCAGATGTGATATTCTTTATAACTGTTTCAATATTTAGGGAGAGAGCTTCCATAATAACGAGAACCTCCACAAATGTGAGGAGTCTTTCACCGGATTCATATTTGCTGACAAATGATTGCGGCATTCCCAAACGCAAAGCGAGGTCTGCCTGCCGAAGTCCTAATGACTTTCGGCTAGCCCGCAGTATTTCTCTTAGTGCGGTTTCTTCTTTACTGTAAGAGCCACGTAACATAATCGATTTAATAGCATACCTTGACACCATAACCCAAATCAGGATATTATGACTTCCATGTGTGTTAAAGAAGATACTTTAGACCTTTTCTATGGCACGGAGTTTCAATCCGTGCGACCTTTCAAGACACAGTTACTGAAGTGGATTGGAAACAAACAACGATTCGCCCATGAAATTGCATCTTTTTTTCCACACGATATTCGTGTGTACCGAGAACCATTTCTTGGTAGTGGTGCAATTCTAGGAGCTTTTCAACCACCTAAAGCTGTTGGTTCTGATGTATTTAAGCCATTGTTGGAGATATGGCAAATGCTCCGAAACGATCCGGCAACTCTAATCGAATGGTACAGAAGCCGCTACGAACGTTGTCATGAACTTGGAAGGCCGGAAGGTTACGAGGCAATAAAGGCTGATTATAATGCCAGCCCGAACGGGGCGGATCTTCTGTTCTTGTGTCGTTCGTGTTACGGAGGCGTCGTAAGATTTCGCAAAGCCGACGGCTATATGTCTACGCCTTGCGGGGTACATGATCCAATTAGTCCGACGTCGTTTACTGAGCGTGTAGATATCTGGCGTAGGCGGACTAGCGGGGCTGATTTTGTTTGTCTTGATTATAGAGAAGCTTTTGATTCCAGCAGAGAAAAAGACTTGATCTATTGTGATCCACCATATGCGGACTGCCAAAATATTCTTTATGGCGGACAAAATTTTAATTTAGCAAGCCTTTTTGAGGAAATTGCCAAGGCCAAGAATCGAGGTGTCAAAATAGCCTTGAGTATTGACGGAACAAAAAAATCTGGAGATTATCTCTGCAAATTGAAAATCCCAGAGGGCATTTTTGAAAGAGAAGTTTTTGTAAATTGTGGCAGATCAATGCTGCGTCGATTTCAGCGGTTGGGGGAAACTCTCGAAGATGAGATAGTGCATGATCGTCTGCTACTAACATATTAATATTTAAGTCTAATTCGACGGTATTTTTAGCAATTGGGTCTCGTCTCAACATTGGAATTTCAAGAGTTGGCACACGACCTTTTTTATTAAGCGAAGACAAGAAGTAAAGGGACAATTTCAACAAAGCGCAGCACCGGTCGGCAAAAATCCGCTGCCGGTGTGCTCTCAGCCGTTGGAAAGATAAAGGATGACACCAGAAATTCCAAAACCTGATGATCCTGTAACTCCGGGGTTACTGAAATGGATCTTCCTGCCGCTGTTCGGAGGCGCTCTTTTGATAGTTTTCGGTGGAGTTCAAATAAGCCAATGGAAATGCAGCAGAGAAGCGAAAAGACAAGGATACCTGCAAGGCAGTTATATTCCAGCAAACAGAGTAGGTGTGGGTGAAGCGTGCGTTTGTGAGAATAAATTGAGACCCGACGGAACAGTCGATTATTCAGCGAGATTAGTCATTGACCTTGAACATAGGAATTTATTCTGGTGATAGTGTCTGAATTATTCATTAGAAATAAATAGAGACACTTCCCATATTTAACTTCCAGGAGAAGTAACTACTCAGGTCTGAACACCCTGCAATAAGTAAAAGCTGGACTCACAAGCAATTTTCTGGCATAACATACTCATGCCAGAATCCTTCATCTGCCAAGGCCGGGTGGTTCAGCCCGCCGATATTTCATGGCTTCAATCATGGATTGATGACCATCCATCATGGAGTCGTTACCGTATTGCCTGTGAACTATGCAAGTTCTGGAACTGGTCTACTCCGACCGGCCAACTCAAAGACTTTGCGGCACGCAGCTTCCTTCTCAAGCTCATGGTACGCGGCCTCATTATCTTGCCTCCGGTCAGAACGGAAAAACAAAGGGTGCGCGGCTATGCCAGTCCGATTTCGGCCCCTGCCTTGGCGCTCCAACAACCATCGGCCATTGCTTCCAGCTTGGCGGAACTTACCCCCCTATCGTTGGTAATCCCTGAGTCCGGTTCTCCCAAAGAACATCTATGTCATCACTATCTGGCAACCCATCATTATCTGGGTTTTCAGCGTACTGTGGGGGAAAACCTGAAATATGTGGTTAATGATCGCTACGGACGCTATCTGGCCTGCCTGCTTTTTGGCGCCGCAGCCTGGAAGACCAAACCCCGAGATCAGTTCATCGGCTGGACCGATACCGTGCGAACTCGTAACCTTTCATGGGTGGCGAACAATACCCGTTTCCTCATCTTGCCGTGGGTCAGAGTACCTCATCTGGCAAGTCATCTGCTGGCCACCATCCTAAAAAGAATCAGTGCGGATTGGCAGCACAAATACGGGCATCCACTTCACCTGGTCGAAACCTTTGTCGAGCGTGACCGCTTCCAGGGCACCTGTTATAAGGCAGCCAATTGGAAGCTGGTGGGGCAGACAACGGGGCGCAGTCGCCAGGATCGATACTCCAACTTGATTGTGCCGATTAAAGACATCTACCTCTATCCCTTGACACCCGGATTCCGGGAGCTCCTCTGCCATGAAGACTGCCGCTGAACTGTACGATCTGGGTCTGCGTGATCTGAACGCTCTGGTCGCATACACCCTTGCCCTTCAGGAAAGTGTGGCTCTCAACAGCCGCAACAGCAGTAAACCTCCTTCCACGGACGGCTATGCCAAGCCAAAACCAAAAAGCTTGCGCGGCAAATCCGGTAAAAAAACCGGCGGTCAGCCAGGGCACCCCGGGACAACGCTCAAGCCGGTCGAGATACCTGACAAGACCGAAGTTCATCCCCTTTCAAGTTGCCCATGCGGATGTGGCAGCGATCTCAGCGGGCAACCGATCCTTTCTTATGAATCCCGCCAGGTGTTCGACTTGCCACCGCAGAAACTCGTGGTTACTGAGCATCTAGTCGAGGTTAAGCGCTGCCCGATTTCCGGAGAGCTGGTACACGCCCCGTGGCCGGTCGATGTTACCGCACCTGTCCAATACGGACCAAACTTCCTTGCCTGGCTGGTCTATCTGAATACCCAGCAGTTCATTCCCCTGGCCAGAATCGACCAGATGAGTTTCGACCTCTTTGGACAGCATGTCAGTCAAGACACCATTCTTAATGCTATGAAGAGTGTTGGCCTTAAACTGCTCCCTTTCGCCGAGGCTATCAAAAAACTGTTCCTTCTGGAGCCAGTAGTCGGCGGCGATGAAACTGGGGTCAGGGTGGAAAACAAGCTCCACTGGCTTCATATCCTATCCACTGAGACAATGACCTGGTACGGGGTTCACCAGAAACGCGGTCAGGAAGCGTTGGATTTCTTTGCAATCCTGCCAGAATTCAAGAACCGGCTCGTTCATGATTGTTGGCAAACATATCTGGATCTCCCCTGTCTGCATGCGCTGTGCAACGCCCATATCCTCAGAGAGCTCGTCTTCATTCATGAAGAATGTCAGCAAGTCTGGGCTAAGTCGCTGTTTGATCTCCTTCTTGACATGAACAAGAAACGGGAGGAACAAAAACTGGTAGCTTCATGCTTCCCACCGGAACGTCTGTTGGAATGGCGCCAACAATATCGGGGAATACTTATTGAGGGACGTGAGGTTAATCCACCCATTATCCCGGCGCCCGATACCCCGAAAAAACGGGGCCGGAAAAAGCAGACCAAGGCCCAGAATCTGCTTGATCGCTTGGAAAAACACGAAGACTGGGTGCTAGCATTTCTCCACGATTTCCAGGTACCTTTCACCAACAACCAGTCAGAACAGGACGCCAGGATGATGAAAGTGAAGCAGAAAGTCTCTGGTTGTTTCAGAACCTTCGAGGGAGCGGAACTTTTTGCCAGAATCCGCAGCTACATCTCCACGGCGCGCAAGCATGGCCGGTCGATTTTAAAAGAACTAAAAGCGGCCATTATCGATAATCCTTTCATTCCGAATGCGGCTCCGTCAGGATAGGTCGTCTCCCCGAATCTTCGCTCGATATCCTCAAAACCACATCATTTCCGGTCGAACAGCATGCAGATTTATGCGCCTTATCAGAATCTGTGCCGACTGGCGGAAAATCCGTGCCATGTCGGCTACCTATTCTGATTGAGTTCGATCAACCTCTGAGTAGTCACCAGGAGAATTGAAGGGTCGCGTCTACATTCTACACAAAATGTAAAATGTAGACGCGACCCCTTGTTTCCCGACCCCTTGTTTCCTCCCAGAACTTTTATTGTCATGACATAACAGCTGTGGTATAAAAGATCATGGCTGAAACAAAGATTATAGACCGATCCTTCATGGTTTCGCGTAAGCGTGGTAATGGCACACTCAGATATGAAGTATGGCAGGATAATGGAGTAGTTACCCGCTATAATCTGGCGTACATCAACCACCTGATATTTAGCGGTGACAATGGCCGGGTTATTGGATATGACAACAGACACGGCCACCACCGGCATTTCAAAGGGGCTGTTGAACTGGTAGATACGACAACCTTCGAGGAGATTGAGCGGCTCTTTGAGCAGGAATGGACAGCAGTACTGGAGGAATACAATGCGCAACGTAATCATTAAAACAGGAACTACCGAAGAGTATTTTGATCGGGTACGAGAGACTGCTATTCAGCTTGATCGCGGGGAAGTACCAAAGCAGGAATTTACTCTGACATTTGAAGATCCAGGGGATATGTTCGCTGTCATGTCTCCGGCTCGACTTGAACTGTTTCGCGCAGCCAAGTCAGATCTATTGTCAATTACCGCTATCGCGCACCGCCTCAATCGAGACAGAAGTACGGTCAAAAAAGACGTAGATATTCTTGTTGCTGCTGGTCTGCTTAATATTGAAGAAGTTCCGCTTCCCGGCCATGGTCGGCAGAAATTTGTACGGGCAACAGCAGATAAAATTCAATTACAGGCTGTGGTGGTTTGAGTCGGGGCAGAACAATGGTGTCGAGAAGCCAAAGGGGTAGAGTAGGGAACAGGCTTCACCCTGCTCCCCCTCATCAGGGAATAAATAGGGACACTTCCCAGGGAATAAATAGGGACACTTCCCAGGGAATAAATAGGGACACTTCCCATATTTTAGTATGTAGGTTGCGTTAGTTTCATCAACGCAACATTTCCCTAGGGATTGGCTTATAACATAACCAGCCGCTTTGATGTCGGTCGGCGCTTCACCGGCAGCTTTATTGCCGAGACCGAGACCAAAGCCGAATCCACTTCCAAGGTGATCGGTCTGATGAAGCCAATCATCGCCGGTATGACCAAAGAACCGGTCAGTGACCAGGAACTAAAAACCGCCAAGGATTACATCATAAATTCCTTCATGTTTGGATTTACCAGTCCAGCCTCCATAGTGACCCAGCGCGCACGGCTGGAGTACTACGGCTATCCTGTCGGCTACCTGGAAAAATATCGAAGCAACATCATTCGGGTAACCAAAGAGGATGTGCTTGACGCTGCCAGAAAGTATCTGAAACCTGAAGCCTTTAAATTGGTAGTGGTTGGGGCCGCCACTAAATTTGACAAACCGCTTGCCACCTTTGGCGCCGTGCGGGAGCTGGACTGAAGCAGAGTATTCCGTAAAAAAGGTGACTACTCAGAGATAGTCGGGATGGGTGAACTCAAATAGAACCATCTCGCCTTCTTGCAGATGGCGAGATGCAAGCTTTTTCTCAATAGCGCCCTGTCTGGTCTGTAACCAGTCCATGGCGCAATACAGTTCATCTTCACCAGCGCCAGTTACATCAAATACCTCTGGAAGGGTAGTGTTTCTCCACCAGCGGGTTGTGGCAAGCTTACTGTCCGGATCCACTA
>JBAYZR010000113.1:0-9874 GCA_041672425.1 Pedobacter sp.
TCATGCCATTATGAAAAATTTACTGGACCGGCTTCGCAAAGAGAGGATTGATGTTTGGAAGATCGTAACCGACAACGGAAGACTGCTGGATAGAGAAGATCAGCAATTTGCCCCGTTCCGCCTCAGCAATTGATCGTAGTGGGAGTGTGAAAAAATAGTTCCAGATAGTTATCGACATTTTTCACACTCCTTTCATCATCACACCAAATATGTTCTGCCTGCAAAAAGCAATCTGCTGCGCCCTTGGATTCCCTCGCTAAAATCAAATAGAATCGTCGATATGATAATATCTTTATCTGCCCACTCGGCAAGCTCCATGACAAACCAGATCTTTTGCGGGATTTATCATAATTCAGTTTAACGTATTTAAATTTATGTTATAGTTCCACAATGTTTTACGTTGCCCTTCGTATATTACTCTATGACAAGGTTCGCTCACTGATTACACTTCTGGGTGTCGTGTTTGCTGTCGGCCTCATTTTCAACCAGCTTGGTACCTTTTTAGGGCTTATGGAAACCTCGTCAGTCATTATCGACCACACACCTGGCGATATCTGGATCACTTCAAAGAACAGCAAAAACTTCGATTTTTCCCAACCCTTTCCCGAGTATATATACAATCATGTGCTGTCGGAAGCCCATATTGAATCTGCTGAGAAGCTCATCGTTGCGTGGGCCCTTATCAAGCAGAAAGAGGGGGGAACTGAACAGATAGAAATAGTTGGTTACAATCCCGAGCGAGGCGTTGGCGGCCCTTGGGAGATGAAACGGGGTGATGTTACCCAGCTGAATAACGGCAATTTTGCAATTATTGATGAATCGGCTTTGAAGCATCTTGGGAACATACAGGTTGGCGACTATCGGGATGTAATGTGGCGAAGACTACAGATCGTTGGTATTTCCAGCGGGGTAAAATCGTTCACGACTGCTCCTATTGTCTTTACATCCTACAAACTGGCACAAAACCTGGTCGGCTATATTGGGCCCGACAATACAGTTTTTGTGATCGCAAAAATCAAACATGGGGCTTCACTTGCGGCTACTGTAGATAAGCTGAAACACAACCTGAAAGGGGTTGACGTCTATACAAAGTCCGAGTTCAGCTACAAAACGCGGCGTTACTGGGCAATAGAAACCGGGGTCGGATTTTCGTTCATGTTAACCATTATAATCAGTTTTCTGGTCGGGATGCTGATTGTCGGCCAGACTATTTACAATTCAACCATGGAGCATATCAAGGAGTTCGGAACCTTAAAGGCGATTGGCGCCAGCAATTTCGAAATATATAAGATCATATTTTCCCAGGCAATAATCAATGCCTTGCTCGGGTATGTGGTGAGCCTCATCATTACCATGGCCACCGTCAAGCTGTATGATGCTATCGGTATGGTGCTGGTGGTCAGATGGTGGGTCAACCTGCTGGTACTGGCGCTAACCTTGATCATGTGTTCCACTGCGGCGTTTGTGTCGATCCGGCGGATTAAAAAGATCGATCCGGCGATTCTGTTCAGGGGCTAAGCGTGGCATATCCGATCGAGACAAGAAGTCTTACAAAAATATATCAAGAAGGACGGATTGAAGTTACAGCTGTCCAACCGGTGGATATCACCCTGCAGGAAGGAGAGGTGGTAGGTCTTTTCGGTCCCTCCGGCAGCGGCAAGACAACTCTGTTGTCCATTCTTGGCTGTATACTTCGCCCGACTGCTGGTGCGCTGAGTATTTATGAAAATGAAATCAGTGGCCTTGAGGAAAACGCCCTCCCCGCGATCCGCAAAAAATATATTTCTTTCATCTTTCAGGGGTTCAACCTGTTCCCGGCCTTGACGGCTTTTGAAAATGTGCTGTTGGGCTTGCGCATGAAGGGGATAGTTGGCGAGAATGCCGAACAACGAACAGCAACAATGCTCAGCGAAGTGGGCCTGGGTGATCGAATGCATTTTTTACCTCGCGACTTGAGTGGCGGGCAGCGTCAACGGGTGGCCGTTGCCCGGGCTCTTTCAGCTGATTCGCCAATTATTCTGGCTGACGAACCAACCGGTAACCTGGATTTTGCTAATGGCCGCAAGGTTATGGAGTTATTGAAACAACTGGCTGTTGAACAGAATCGTTGCGTAGTCGTGGCCACGCACGACAACCGCATAGAAGACATATTCGACCGTACCATTTACATGGAAGACGGAAAGATTAGTCGGATCAAACGGAGTTCCTCATGAAAATAGGCCGTTTCGGCATTGTTCTTATCATCGCTCTGGCTACTATAGTGGTTATCCTTGCCCTGTTCGGTCCGAGCTTGGTGGAAAAGAGACCAACAAAGCAGGAAGTTGACTGCATGCAACGCCCCCGGATCGGCATCACCGCGAAAGGGGTGGTGGAAAGCAGTGAAGAAATTGTGTTGGGCAGCCAGGTAAAGGGCCAAATCCGGCGGATGCTGGTCAGTGCCGGGACCTCGGTCAGCAAAGGGCAATTGTTACTGGAGTTTGAGGATGAAAAGGCTGTTGCTCAACTGCAACAAGCCAGGGCCGCGCTTGAAGTAGCCGAATCACGCTTGCGGGAATTGTCCTCCGGCTACCGCAGTGAAGATGTGACCATGGCACAGACCGGTCAGCAGCGGGCTGAGGCGGTGTATCGTGAGGCCAGGGATGAGTTTGAACGTCAGCAGCGGCTGTTCAACAAGGATGCGGCAGCTAAAATTGAGGTTACCAGGGCCGAGGAAAAGCTGAAAGTCGCCTTGTCTCATCTGCGGGAAAATGAAGCAAATGTCCAGAAGTACCAGACAGGGGTACGCAAAGAAGAAGTCAAACAGGCCCGGGCAACGCGGGATCGGGCAGTAGCGGATCTACGTTACGCCGAAGGAGTGATGAAGGATTACCGGGTACTGGCGCCGATTTCAGGGTTGGTAGCTGAAAGGATGCGCGATACCGGCGAAAGCACGGAAATTGGCGCACCGCTCCTAAAGCTGATCAACCCGAATTTGGCAAGAATCCGCGCAGAGTTGGAGGAGACTGAAGTAGGCAAAGTGACCGTAGGTCAGCAGGCAGAGGTATCTGTCGACGCCTATCCGGGCAAAGTTTTTGAGGGCAGCGTTACCAAGGTGCTGCCGATTGTCCAGAAAAAAACTCAGAAGAGTTTCGACCCGGTAGCTTCTTTTGATATCAATACCCAGGAAATTCACATTGGACTAAAGGACTTTTCCGCCTTGAAAAATGGCATGACCGTTACGGTCCGCTTCAAATGAGTATCTATGAAACGTAACCTGCTCATAGCCTGTTGCTGTCTGGGTTGGGCCACAGGCGCCACGGGAGCGCCCATTACCCTGAATGAGTGTCTACAGCGGGCAGACCAACGCAGCAGTGCTCTCAAATCATTCGAGATGGCGGCAAAAGCGGCTGATGAGTCGCTAATCATCAGCCGCACCTCTTTTTATCCCACTCTAAAACTCAGGGCTGCTTACTCACTAGCTGATCACCCGGAACGACTTATCATCACCGGCAACTCCTTTGCACCCAGCGTGCCACCTCATGATGTGACGCTCAGCACCGGCGACTTTGACACCTATAGCATCGGACTCTACCTGCGGCAACCGCTCTATACCGGCGGCAGCTTGACCCAAAGCCAACGGCGGGCCGAATTCCAGGCGGAAGCGGCTCGGAGTGACACGATATACCAGCGTTCTCAAGTAGCTCAAATGGTGAAAAAAACGTTCTCGGAGGCTCTGGCCGCACGTATGCAGGTGCAAGCTCTGCTTAAATCTTTAACCGGAACAAAGGAACAGGCGCGTGTTGTCCAGGAACGTCTGTTGGAAGGGAATGCACGCCGTGAGGAACTGCTCATGGCCAACATGGAGGTGTCTCGGGCCGAAGCAGCCTGGACAAAGGGAGAAAACCAGGCTGAGCTGACCCTGACCACACTGCGAAACCTCATTAATGCCGAACCAAATGAGTCCATTGAACCGACTGGTTCATTGTTTAAGATTCATCTCAACGCTCCACTAAGCGACTTGCTGACCATGGGGCTGCAAATGCGGGCCGATCTCAAATCGGTACAGGCCAAAGTCCAGCAGGGCTCCGCCGATATTGCCATTGCCCGCAGCAGTTATTTTCCCCAAGTATCGCTGGTGGGAAGTTATCTGCGCCAGCCGGAAACCGCCACGTTGCGTGCGGACGTTTGGACGATTGGAGCCCAGGCCGAATGGAGCCTGTTTGAATGGGGCCGGACGTCGGCCGAGGTTCGCCGGGCAGCGGCACTGGCACAGCAGGAAGTGTTCCGCCAGGATGAGGCGCGTAAGGATGTTCTCCTGGAAATCGAACAATTCTGGCGGGGGATTAAGGATGATGAAGGTCAGCTGCGCGCTACAGAGGCTCATCTAGTAAGTCTGGAATATACCCTGGAAAGGTTACTGAACCGCTATCAGGAGGGTCTGGTTAAACGATCGGATATCCTGCTGATGGAAGCTGCTTTGTGGAACGCCTATGCTGCCTATGTTCAGAGTGCTGTCAACCTGCATACTACCCTTGCCAGTCTCGAACGGGCATCTGGCGCTGATCTGACGCCCTGGATGGAAAATTCGCCGCTGTACGAGCCTGATTTTGCTGGTATTGCCGAGCGGATTAACCAGGCTGCTCACCCAAAATTGCAGTTGTCTGAACCTGCCCTGGCGGCGCCCGCAACAGTTCCCGTAGAAAAGTCTGTAACTCCGAGTCCCTAAGGAGCTGTAACTAAATGACTTGGTTGTTTTTTTACAGCTCCTAAGGACTTTCTACTGAAGGTGACCCATGGACCGTGAACAATTTTTGCGTACCGCATTCTCTCGCAACCTGGGCTTGATTGCCGAAGGTGAGCAAGATCTCTTGGCTAAATCCCGGATAGCCGTAGCTGGCGCCGGCGGTGTCGGTGGACTGCACATTCTGACACTGGCCCGTCTAGGCATCGGCAATTTCAGAATAGCCGATTTTGACACATTCGATGCAGTCAACATCAGCCGCCAGTTTGGAGCTATGATCAGCACCATCGGCAAGAACAAGGCGGAGGTTATAGCCGCTATGTGCCGTGACATCAACCCATATGCCGAGGTAGATGTTTTCCCGGACGGTGTAACGCTGGAAAATCTGGATGACTTTCTTGCTGATGTACAGGTATACGTTGACGGCATCGACTTCTTCGAGATAGAGATCCGCAGGTCTGTATTCAGGCGTTGCCGGGAACTTGGAATCT
Source organism: Pedobacter sp. (assembly GCA_041672425.1). Taxonomy (GTDB): domain Bacteria; phylum Desulfobacterota; class Desulfuromonadia; order Geobacterales; family Pseudopelobacteraceae; genus JACPFJ01. The sequence continues at coordinate 5,212 of JBAYZR010000113.1, forward strand.
ACGCCCTGACTGCGGCGCCTCTCGGATTTGGCGCAACACTACAGGTTTTCGCTCCCGGCGGCATGTCCTTCGATGACTACTTTGGTATCAGCGATAAGCTCTCCTATATGGAAAAGATCGCCGCCTTTGCGGCCGGTTTGGCGCCGCGACCGTATCATATCAAATATCTGGATCTATCCCGGGTCAGCATGGTTCGCAAGACCGGGCCGGCCGTTTCTCCGGCCTGCACGCTGGCCTCATCCCTGGTTGCCACGGAAACGGTCAAGATTATCACCGGCAAAGGGGTGATCCGTCCGGCGCCCCATTATCTACAGTTTGACATGCTGCGTAACAAGTTCAAGAGCGGCTATCTCCTTTGGGGTGGGAAAAACCCACTACAGATTCTGATGCGCAAGATGATTTTTAAAAAGGCGATGACCGACAAACCATAAGGAGATCAATTGTCATGACTGCTCAACATCCGAATCACTCCAACCAATTCGTCAACCTGCTGGGTCTGGCCGGTTTTCTCGAGCAACAGGGCAATCTCGATGAGAATCTAGAGGAACTGACAGCAATGGCGGCCAATATCATGAACGTCGACAACTGTTCTGTCATGCTCTTTGGCTCAGACGATGAAACTGGTGAGTTCCAACTGCGAGTCTTTGCCAAGTTCGGCCACCTGCCTAAAAGTGCCTATAGCGAGGCCACCAAGGTGAATCAAGGTATATCCGGCCATGTGGCTGCCACTGGTCAGGCACTGCTGATACAGAATATCCAGGCCTCGGATTATCTGCCGCTGGCCCGTTGTCCGGACTCCCCAAGTAAATGTTTTATCTCCGTACCCATTTTCATCAGCGGCAAGGTGGTGGGAGTACTTAATATCAGTAATCCCCGCGACCATCGTAACCTCGACTACAATGACCTGAATCTGGCCACCTTTGTAGCACTGCTGATCGGCAAATCCATTCAGGTTGTCCAATTGCAGAATATCCTTAAATCCCGCTTTGCCCAGATAGCCCTGGCTCAAGAGGCAAGCGCCGCAGTCGGCAACGCCCTCACCGTGCAGCAGCTTGATCCGGCCACGCTGGTCAAGGTGCTGGCCAAGACATTCTACAAGGAAATGTCCAGGGCCGGCCTGGGACGCGGACATATCATCAATGCGGCCACGGAGATAATATCGCAGTTAAGCGAAAGTCTGAACCGGCATGACCGCCGCAGTCAGCGGGAGACCGAAAGGGAACCATAAGGAGCTGTTAGTAACTTCGCTAACGCACTTATCCCTGTTTATCAGGGTAAGGAGTGATACATGGACGAGCGCATCAGAACAATCATAGCAGCAGGAATCAAGGCGCCTTCCGGTGAAAACTGCCAGCCCTGGCGGTTTCAGGTGGGTGAGAACAGAATCGATCTTTTCAATGTCCCGGAGCGGGACACCTCGCTTTACAACTACAAACAGCGCGCTTCACTGGTTGCCCATGGCGCCTGCATGGAAAACATGCTGATCACCGCCCCAAAGCACGGTTGCCGGGCAGAACCGAGCTACTTCCCGACACCGGACAATGAACAGCATGTTGCCGGGGTGAATATATCCAGGGGAGAGACATTGGATGATCCGTTATTCGCCGCCATATCCGAAAGAACCATAAATAGAAAACCTTACAGGGGCGGTGAACTATCTCCAAAGGCAGCCGATAACATCCATCAGGCCGCAATCAATAACGGAATTCCTGGTTCTTCACTCAGGCTGCTGCAAGGAGACGATAAGATTGCTGTAGCCGACATTGTCGCCCTTAATGATCGTTTGGTTTTTGAAAATCCTTATCTGCATGGTTTTCTATTTGAACATATTCGATGGAATCCGGAAGAGGCGGAGCGTACCAGGGACGGCCTGGATATCCGCACACTCGAACTTGCGCCACCAGATCGTATACTGTTTCCACTGCTTAAGAACTTCGGACTTGTCAAATTTATCCGCATGTTCGGCACAACCAAAATAATTGCCGCCAATGCCAGAAAACTGATGCTGTCTGCATCGGCAGCAGGGATGATTACGATTGAAAGTACATCTGCTGAATCATGGCTCAATGCGGGGCGGATGCTCGAAAGGGTATGGCTTGAGGCAACCAGGCAGGGCTTGGCGTTTCACCTTATGACAGGCATTACCCTGCTGATTCAAAGGGTTCGCGATGGAGTGATCGAGGGGCTTGATAGCGATAATATTTCCTTGATAAAACAGGCCGACGCCCTGTTGGCAGGGGTCTCAGGAACAGAATTGCCGGTGGCGTTGCTGTTCAGGATCGGAAATGCTGATGCCCCAACCGTCAGATCGCTACGCATACCAGCACAGGTGTAAAGATATGCTTGGTTCTACTTTGTCACATTGTCTGCGTCTGCAATTAATTCCGGGCGGCGATGAAACGTAGCCTGTAGTAGTGCAACTACCGCCTTGCTTGCCGACAACCACCATTCCATGCTACAACTTTCACATGCTACAACTCATAAATCTATCCAAAGACTTTGCCGGTAATCCGCTATTCATCAACATCTCCTGGCGCCTGAAAAAGGGTGAACGTGTAGCGCTGGTTGGTGAGAACGGCGCCGGCAAATCCACCCTGATGAAAATCATTGCCGGCCTGGCCGAGCCATCTGACGGCGAGATCCAGTTCGCCCGCGGCGCCCGGGCTGCTTATCTGCCCCAGGACGGCATCGTTACCTCCGGCTGCTTGCTGTTCCATGAAGCTCGTTCCTCCTTCGGTGAACTGCTGGCCATGGAGGAGGAATTGCATCGCCTGGGTCAGGAGCTGGAGCAGCTGCCCCATGACTCCCCTGATCATGACCGGCTACTGCATCGCTACGGCGAGTTGCAGGAGCAGTTCCGTCACCGTGGCGGTTACACCATGGAGTCCGAAATCGGCATCGTGCTGAAGGGCCTGGGGTTCACCCAAGGCGACTGGTACCGCGATTGCGGAGAATTCTCCGGCGGCTGGCAGATGCGCATCGCCTTGGCACGGCTGCTGCTACAGCAGCCGGATGTGCTGTTGCTGGACGAACCGACCAACCACCTGGACATCGAGGCCCGCAATTGGCTGGAGGAGTATCTCTGTTCCTATCCCGGCTCGGTGATCCTGGTTTCCCATGACCGCTTCTTCATGGATCAGGTCTGTAGCCGCATTGCCGAGGTCTGGAATCGTGCCATCTCCGATTACCACTGTAGTTATTCTCGCTATCTCGTCCAGCGCGAGGAGCGGGTTTCGGCTCTGCGGGAGGCCAAGCGCATTCAGGATGAAGAGGTGGAGAAGACCGAGGATTTCATCCGCCGCTTCCGCTACCAGGCCAACAAGGCTTCGCTGGTCCAGTCACGCATCAAACAGTTGGAAAAGGTTGAGCGTATTGTCATCCCCCCGGAGCGCAAGCGGATCCGCTTCCACTTCCCGGATGCCCCCAAGAGCGGCAAGATCGTCATGGAACTGAAGGGGCTGACCAAGGCCTACGACAGCCACACCGTGCTGAACCGCATTGATTTAGTGGTTGAAAAAGGGGAGCGCATTGCTCTGGTTGGGCATAACGGAGCCGGAAAATCAACGTTGATGTCCGTGCTTGCCGGTTCTGCTTTCCAGGACGGCGAGCGGATAGTCGGCCTGAATGTGGTCATGGATTACTTTGCCCAGGATCAGGCCAATGTGCTGGATATCAGCCGTAGCGCCTGGGACGAGCTTTACGCCGATGCGCCGTACGACATGGTGCCCAGGCTGCGGGACATCCTGGGCGCATTCCTCTTCTCCGGCGACGACATCCATAAGAAGGTGGGCATCCTTTCCGGCGGTGAGCGCAACCGTCTGGCCCTGGCCAAGATGTTGCTGCGTCCCTCCAACCTGCTGTTGATGGACGAACCGACCAACCATCTGGACCTGTTCAGCAAGGAGGTACTGCTGGATGCGCTCAAGTCCTTTGACGGCACGGTGGTGTTCGTCTCCCACGACCGCTATTTCGTCAACGGCCTGGCTACCCGCATCATCGAGGTGGAAGGTGGGCGCCTGGAAAATTATTACGGCGATTACGAGTATTATCTGGAAAAGAAGGAACAGGGTTTTGTAGGGGCAACCCCGCGTGGTTGTCCCGTAAAGGGGGGCCACACAGCGCTGCCCCAACATGCCGATGCCGGTGAAATTGCCAGCACAAAAACGTACTCACTGTCGGCGTTGCACGAGTTGCCCAAGGATGAGCGCAAGAAAGGTCGCGAAGAGGATAAGCTGCGCAGGCGGGAGGAACAGGCCCGGCAGAAAAAGCTTGGGGAGATCGAGGCCGGGATCAGCCGCACGGAAAGTGAGATTGCCCGGCTGGAGTATGAGATGGGCCAATCCGGCTTCTTCGATGACCTGGAGCGAGGCAAAGAGGGTGGTGAGCGCCATGCGGCGCTGAATGAGCAGCTTGAGGGGTTGTACGGGGAATGGGAGGAATTGTGTCGCACACCCTGACAAGATCCCTGGCGATTGACTTTTTGACGGCAGCAGTATATTCAGTAGCGTTCTTATTTTACCATTTTTCCTCAAGAAATTTATCCTGTTAATCATGGTAAGGCACTCGGCAAAGAATAAACATCCATCTTGCATTTCATCTTTGGGCCGTATTTCGCCGCGCCTCAATCGCAAAATCCTCAACGTAGCATTGCTACGCCTGCGGT
>JBAYZR010000114.1:0-9798 GCA_041672425.1 Pedobacter sp.
TCCGTTGTACCCTTGTCGAGAACATCGTGACAGAGAAACTCCAGCACCATCTCGTTGTCCCTGAATTTCTTCAGGAATGAAGCGGAATCCCCTTCGCTCATGGTAAACTGCATCATCAGCTTGAATTGCTCGATATTGAAACCGATCCTGCGCAGGTGCGTCTGCCAGTCATTCATAACTTCCGTGAGATAGAATTCTCTTCCTGGTTTGTCGAAGACCTCCCTGAGATATTTTTTCGTTTCGCTGACCGTCCTCCGGTACTCAAGGACACGTTCAGGAATCGAGGATGTAATCGGCAGGTCATCAATACCAAGTTCGTTATCGGCTATGAATGAAAATAATACGGTCGTATGTTCGTACCGCTCCCTGTTTGTAAACTGGCTGAAACGCCCGATGACCCGTGTTCTGCCAGCTGCCATGCCCGGCAGGTTCCTGCTGCCTGGAATGGTCCATTCGGTAGCAACGAACCCGATTTCGCCTTCTTCAAAATAGTAGGCAAACTGGCGACCGGAACTATCCCTTTGAGACACCAGCTCTTTGTGCTGAGGTAAAAATATGGAAAATATAAGATGCAGCTGGCTCGTTTTGCCGGAGCTGTTGGAGCCGATGATCAAGGCGTTTTCCGGTGTGCCGTCCGGCATAGCCAGATTGTAGGATAAACCGTCAAGCCTGGCATCCCTGTAGCCGATTTTTGAGAATCTTACCGAGAGCAGTTCAGCCATTCATGGCCTCCTTCATTGCTTCGTCGGCTGAAGACTCCTTTACGGCAGAAAGCACAGCATCTGCGATATCCTGCGCACCCTGCGTCTGAAGCCGGACTCTCAGCTCCGGGAGGGTCTTGTATGTCCCGCCAGCGTCTTCACTATCTTTGACCATAAGGCCATGATCAGTAAAATATTTGAACGTAGTGTCTATGTGCCCGCGTAACGTCTGTTTACGTGGTTTGCCGCTCTTTTCAGAATAGGAATCCGCCTTCATCCGTTCAACTATTCTGGCGGCCTCGGTAAGTCCACGCATTGATGGCGCCTCTGTTTCTTCGCCGCTCATCTTTGCCGCAGCTTCGACAAGAAGTTCATAGACCTCTTCCGAGGTTACCGTCTGAACAGACTCCGAATACAATGCCTGCTGTCTTTGATATGCGCATGCGAGAATGGCGGCGTTGCATATACCTCTGACAAGCCGGGCCTCTGTCCCTGGCTCCTTAACGATGTCGTCGCGTTTCGGCATGAAGATTGATTCATGCTCCGGCTCTTTTGAGAGGACAACACCCTCTTCCGTAACCGAGGTGATGGAAAGTCCAAACTGTCTCGCCATGGTTTGGGCCGCTGTCCTTGTCCCTTCTGTATTTGCAAGGTATGCCGCCACCAACTGCAGAACTCTTCTTGATGGTTGACCCTTACGGGGGGAGAGTCCAAATTTAATGATCTCTGTAGCCATGTCGATAGCATCAACGGTGATATTCATCTTCAGCTCCTTTACGTTCAATGAGGTAGTCATCCCCGGTGCATGCATTGCATGAAAAATGGCGGTACGTCCTGCTTACGGCATACATGCCGTCGTGATTTCTGTTGTGTGCCCAGGCTGAGGAAATCATTATTGCCGCTGCAACGCATTCCTCAATAAAATCTTCCGGTTCCAGCGCCTTCATGATATCAGACAGCTGTGTCGGCCCGGCATCTGCCATTGAAGATATTGTGCTCTTTGCCTTGACAATGGTCATTTCATCAAATATGGACAAGGCGAGATCTTCTTCATCAAGGAGTTCCTCACCATCCGGCGACATATCCATTGCCTCGGCTGACAATGCCGGTTTGAGTAGTAATTCTGTTTCCGCCACAATGTCGTGCAGCAGTGGCGGACGCGGGAGAGCAAATATGGTGTTCGCCACATCGCAAGCTGCCAGGAGCGCCTTTGACCCGGTGATCTCGCTGAAGAGCGGGGTAAATACATCGTGAAGCATTGACGGCAGCGGAATGTGAGTGGAGGTAAAGCCCTGGCTTGCAATACAGGAACTGTAAAGCCGTGGAAGCTCCATGGCGAGTGTCTGCAATTCCCGATACGCATTCCGGCAACTTTTTATGACCTGAAGCACCCTTTGCGCAAGTGGCCGCCTCTCTTTCGGCAGATTATCCATGCTGGCGTCAAGCAGTTCTTCCAACGTGGTATCCGCTGAAATGGCATCCTCCACATCCCTTTGAGCAACCTGAATTTCCGGCAGGACAGTGCTGTTCCAGCTGTATCTTCCGGCGTTCGATAGTATCCTCCGCTTGAGTGTACGGATCTTTTCGCCATGCTGACGTGTAATCCTCTGGTGCTCGTGAGCGGTCTGTAGCGCGGCATGATATTCGCCGCGAGCTATCTGTCGCTGAATCACGGCTGCCAAGGCGGTTTGAATATCTCCGATTCCCTGGGTTAACGTGCCGAGATAGAGCGTGAGGCATGCGGCTGTCGGCCTGACGTAGATAGCGCCGCCACGGGCATATTCCTCCAGAAGCGCATGTTGAAACTCATAGAATTTGCCGGACTCCGTATCGAACATCATTTCGGTCTGGCTACCATGCTCTTTTCTGCAAAGAAGTTTGTCAACAACACCCTTGCCCCAGGCCTCGATATCTTCTGTTTCCGGGAGTTCAGCAATAATTCTATCCGCTGCAAGCGCATTAAATTGACGCTTGAGATCCAAAGCGACACACGCCTCAAGATCCCTTACCGTCATATCACTTGTTTCAATATCGAGAAGCCGAAGCGAATCTATCGCGTGACCAATTGCCCTGAGTCCGGTTGTGTGCGGGTCGATATGTGAGAACGGCGGGGTTGCAGTCTGCGCAACAATAGAGGTAATCGTGGAGAGAGTCGCAACCGTCTGAGATCGGTTCCTGAGTGCAGCCGCCTCTAACCGATCAAACTCGTCGCGAGCGCTGGCAACTTCTTCTTCAGTTGCAGCCTCTGCTGACGGGTCCAGGATTTCATCGAAATTGAAAAATGTCTGTATGTTTTGCATTCATGTCCCGCTTGCTAATGTCGAACAAAATAGTATTGGAAAAACTACGGTCATGATCCAGCATCTGCTGAAACAGTATAACGATGACCGCTCAGGCCGTAAAGCACTCTCTATATTCAGGCAGACCATTTCCTCTTAAGCTATGAGGGAATAGTGACAAGAACAACACAATAGGATATATTTCACAAAAATAGTTGTCCATCCTGAGTTTCTGGATAAAAATAAACTTTATTTCCATTGCCTTTCTGATGGACTCAATCAAAAGCGCGGAGGTTTTCCATGTTGAATCTGAAAGACACTACCCTTCTAAAACAACAATGCTACCTGAATGGTCACTGGCTGGACGCCGACAGCGGCGCGACCATCGACGTTACCAATCCGGCCAATGGTGAAAAGCTGGGTGTCATCCCGAAGATGGGCGCGGATGAGACCCGTTGCGCCATTGAGGCTGCCAACAGTGCCTTGCCTGCCTGGAGGGGGAAAACAGCCAAAGAGCGCTCGGTAATCTTAAGGCGATGGTTTGAGCTGATGATGCTTAATCAGGAAGACCTGGCCATTATCATGACCGCCGAGCAAGGTAAGCCGCTGGCTGAATCACGGGGGGAGATCGCTTATGCCGCCTCTTTCATCGAATGGTTCGCCGAGGAGGGGAAACGGATCTATGGGGACACGATCCCCGGACATGCAGCGGACAAGCGCATCGTGGTCATCAAGGAGCCGATCGGGGTTTGCGCGGCCATAACACCCTGGAACTTTCCGGCGGCCATGATCACCCGCAAGGCCGGACCGGCACTGGCCGCTGGTTGTACCATGGTGGTCAAACCAGCCACAGCGACACCATTTTCAGCGCTTGCACTGGCCGAACTGGGAGAGCGGGCAGGTATTCCGGCCGGGGTCTTTAGCGTGATCACCGGCGCATCCGGCGCCATTGGCAACGAGATGACCAGTAACCCTATCGTACGCAAGCTTACCTTCACCGGTTCCACCGAGATCGGCAAACAACTTATGGTACAGTGCGCTGCAACCGTCAAAAAGGTCTCGCTGGAGTTGGGAGGCAATGCCCCCTTTATTGTCTTTGACGATGCGGATCTGGATGCTGCCGTAGATGGAGCAATCGCCTCCAAGTACCGTAATACCGGCCAAACCTGCGTTTGCACCAACCGTCTGCTTGTTCAGGATGGGGTCTACGATGCCTTTGTCGAGAAACTGGTTGCGGCTGTTGCAAAAATGAAGGTTGGGGATGGTCTGAAGGGTGAGGTTCAGCAGGGTCCGATGATAGATATGGGCGCTGTGGAAAAAGTAGAGGAGCATATTGCCGATGCTGTAGCCAAGGGCGCCAAGGTTGCTTTGGGTGGCAAGCGCCACGAGTTGGGCGGCAGCTTTTTCCAGCCAACCATACTGACCGGTGTTACGCCGGAGATGCTGGTGGCGCGGGAAGAAACCTTCGGCCCGCTGGCCCCGATTTTTGCATTCAGCACCGACGAGCAGGCCATTCAGATGGCCAACGATACCGAGTTTGGTCTGGCATCCTATTTTTATACCAACGATCTCAGGCGTGTCTGGAAGGTGGCTGAGGCGCTGGAGTATGGCATGGTGGGCATCAACACTGGTCTGATCTCTACCGAAGTGGCGCCATTTGGCGGAGTGAAGGAATCGGGTACAGGTCGTGAAGGTTCCAAATACGGCATAGATGAATTCATTGAGGTGAAATATCTCTGCATGGGTGGAATATCCTAGGGTGCTCAGCAAGATAGCACGCAACGAAAGTGTTCCTATCCAGGAGGGGTTTGTTACGACATTTGTTTCGATTTCGTAAAATGATATTTAATAGTGAGACAATTGGCGAGATTGCCAAGCTGCTAAAGGGGACACCCCAACGGTTCAATCACGACAGGTGATGTCGTTCCTGTATAATAATCAAAAGGAGGAAAGTATGATGGCTGCCAGAATGTGTGGAATGATGATTTGTCTGCTGCTCATGTCGGTAGGCGTGGGGTGGGGCGCTGACGCAACAAGGATCACGCAGCTTGCGAGCAAGGTGCATACCGACCTGCAAAGCATGATAAAGGTGCAGAAGCTGAATTTGCCTGATGCAGTCAGGCAACAAAAGACATTCCTGCTGAAACAGTCGGAAGTACTGGATGTGCGGGAGTTGAAGGGCAATAATCTTATGGTGAGGTTTAAGGACGGCAACGAACTTCTGATGTTCCTGGGAGAGAACAGCTTGGGTTCCTTACAGACGACAGCCCAGGCAGCTAGTGGAAATGTTTTAAAACCGGTTAACCCGGCGATTACCCAGATAGATCCTTCAATATTTACCAAATTGCTGCCTTGCGCCCCCATGAGCAACAAGGCTCTGATTTTCGACTGTCTGGAAGATGACGCCAACATGCTTTCGCCTAAGATCTGGATACAGGTCAAGTCGGACCTGGAGTCCCTTGGCTATACGGTTACAACCAATCTGAATAATAACGCCAATCTGGCAAATGCCGCTCAGATTGACAACGGCGAATACGGTGTCGTATTACTCCGTGGACATGGCGGAGATCTCGGAGGAGATTTCGGTTTCCTCGTCCGTCCGTGGTACGCCAGCTATCCACCGGCCAACAGCGGCTATACCGGAACAATCCGCGCCAGCGCTTACAATCACGTAGTCGGCGCCACGCAGTTCGGATACATTATAACCGGCAGTTTCAGCTCAACTTACTGGGCCGACAAGGCATTTCCTTCCACAATCTTCTTCCTGGAGAGCTGTCACGGCGCCGATCCCGGCGCGTTGCCCGGCATGCCGACCTGGACTACCAATCACGGCGCATCGGTCTGGCTGGGCTGGAATGAGTCGGTTTCCTTCAATTGCGGCGATAATGGCACGGATCTGTTTTTCCAGAATATGAAGGATCAGAAATCCGTGGGTGAGGGTGTTGCTGCGGTATATGCAACCGGCTGTCGCCCCCCTGAGTTGGTGGCCTTTCCCAACAACAAGGACAAGTGCCAACTGGCCGTATGGAAGGCTGATCCCAATGAAGCCGCCGTGCCTGACGCCCGTGATTACAAAATGCTCCGGCTTGTGTCCGACGGAGCCCGGCTTTATGCGACTATCACCTTCCACGCCGCTCCGGTCTTTGATGAATTCTTTTTATATGCAAATACCGGCGGAACCGCTGCTGCTGAAGTCCTGGTAAAGTGTCATCCGAACAATTTTGAAGTATACAAGCAGACTGCCCCGGGACTGTACAACAATAAGGTCTACACTGGAACACCAGGTAAGAGCGGTAATGATTACAGCGTCAATATTCCTTGGAGCACTGCGTTTGGAACCGCTGACACGGTCAAGGTATGGCTTTATGACATGACAGGCAAGGATCGGCTCCCGGACAGCAGTAGCGTAACCTTGAAGAAATAGCTTGTATCGTTAGGAACAAAATGAAAACAGGGAGCTGAGTGAAAGCTCCCTGTTTTCATTTTTCAGGGGGAAATCTATGAAAAAAATATTTTTGAGTTGTTTTGGACTTCTGCTGATTTTGTCTGCGGCATGTGCCGCCGGGACGGGAAAAATGAAAGCGGATACCTCTCAAGGGCAAGTGTCACCTGAAGCTTTGACAGCAAAGGCGGAGGCAAAGTACTCGGAATACCTGGGCTCCCATGGTGAGAACAGGAAGGAAGCAGCGGAAAAGACCGCTCTGTATTTGAGAGACCAGCCGGGCGTGAAAGAGGTGACAGTACGTGGCAGCAGCAACCTGTTAGTGATTTTCCAGGACGGCAACGAGTTGTTGCTGATGCTCGGCAAGGATCGGCTCTAACAGATCTATCCAAGCGGGGTTTAACCTCGCTTGGATAGACAGGCTATTAATAATTGTCCGATGATCCGCCGCCGTCAAAGCCGCCGCCTCCCCCTGAAAAATCACCACCGCCGCCCGACGACCCGCCGCCACCCCAGTATCCTCCACCCCCCCAGTAACCGCCTCCACCGGGAAAACCTCCTCCACCACCAAACATGCCCGAAAATAGAAGTGTAAGCAGCAATCCTCCGCCGAATCCGGCGGCGGCAAGGATAAGAAGCGTCATCAGGCCGATTTCGGAAAAAGTGAAGTAAACCGCCAGCGGCAGGCCAGCGGCTCCGGCCAGACCTCCCAAGTAGCGGGAAAATGATCCCGCTATGACAACGACTACGGCCAACAGGAGGAATAAAGTAGTCGATGACGGGGATTTCCGGTGGGATTTGTTGGCTGCATCCAGAGAAGACGCCTTGAACTCACCCTTGGTTGCGGCCAGGATTGCGTCCACCCCTGTATCGATGCCCTGATCAAAGTTGTTGACCTTCAGATATGGCCGCATGACGTTACGTATTATTTGACCGGCGGTTATATCCGGCAACACACCCTGGAGTCCCATTCCGACTTCAATGCGAACCTTGCGCTCTGCCTGGGCCAGAATCAGGATTATGCCGTTATCTTTTCCTTTTTGACCGATCTTCCATTGGTCAGCCACCCTGATCGCAAACGGATCGATTTCTTCACCTTGGAGTGAGGGTATCGTCAATACTACTATTTGTGTCGACTGGTCACGCTCGAAGTCGGCCAGTTTTTGTTCGAGTCGCACCCTTGCCCCGGGAGATAAAACTTTGGCGTAATCGTTGACACGCCCGGTAAGCCGCGGTACATCCAGCGCCAGTAATGGGAGTGGAATGAGAAACAGTATGATCAATATCAGAATTCGTTTCATGTACATGTGAATGCTCTTAATATGGAGGTTGCCCCGTCAAAACTTTATCTTTGGCGCTACCTTGGCTCCTTCTTCGGCTTTGAACGCTTCTTTGCGCTGTAGGTGTAACATCAGCGAGTTGGTCATGGAGTTAGGGAAGGTGCGGATGCTGGTGTTGAAAACCTGTACCGTCTGGTTGTAGCGTTCCCTGGCGACATTGATGCGGTTTTCAGTTCCCTCAAGTTGTTTCTGGAGATCCATGAAGTTCTGGTTGGCCTTCAGATCCGGGTATTTCTCCACTACCACCATCAAACGGGAAAGAGCGCCGGAAAGTTCCCCCTGGGCCTGCTGAAACTTGTTAAGGCTGGCAGGATCGTTGAGGATATCCTTACCAAGCTGCATAGAACCGACTTTGGCGCGCGCCTCGGTAACCGCCTTGAGCGTATCGGCCTCATGCTTGGCGTAACCCTTGACTACCTCCACCAGGTTGGGTATCAGATCGGCCCGGCGTTGGTAGGTGGATTCAACATTGCCCCAGGCGGCAATAACCGCTTCTTCGTTGGCCTGCATGGTGTTGTAGCCGCAGCCCGAAATAAGCATGAGCATCAGGATAAATGACATATTTACGATCAATCGTTTCATGGTTATCTCTCCTTCATATTGTGAGATTGCACTCAAGTTTCATTATTCCGGTAGTGACGTGTCAAGCATGTAAGCAGCGCATTACATGCCAGCAGTATTATGTTGGCCAGGATAATTGCTGGATCGTGAATTAGCATACCCTAGATCATCCAAAGCGCAACCCCGATTGCTATGGGTATAGTGGCCCCATATTTCAGACAATAGTTTAAGATGGTAGCCTGCGATAAAAAGGAGCAGGCAATGAGCAAAAAAAAATCGTAAAAGTTTTTCCAGTCAACACAAGGCAAAAGTCGCGCTTGAAGCGATCCGACGACCTTTTATGTTCCTCTTCTGGGTGACAGGCTGGACGAAACAGGTTACCAAGGTCAGGGAAGATTTCGCGATAGGCGAGTTCGTATGACACGAAGCCAAAAATAAGAAAGGCGCCTACAAGACAACCTTGCAAGCGCCTGTATTTATTGGCGTCCCCGAGACGATTCGAACGTCCGACCCCTTCCTTAGGAGGGAAGTGCTCTATCCTGCTGAGCTACGGGGACTGATAATGAAAAGCCGCATGTTTATAGCAGAGTTGATACTTCGTTTCAACCCCATTTCGGTTTTCCTCAGAAGTTGAGCAATGAGAAGACCTTGTTGGCAGGCAGCTTTTTGCGACCTTCAAGAAAATCAAGTTCGGCCATAAAACAGCAATCCACGATCTCGCCTCCCATGGTCTGCACCATATCAACTACTGCCGACATGGTGCCACCGGTTGCCAGCAGGTCGTCGGCAATCAGAATCCGTTCGCCGGGCTTTATGGCATCCTTGTGAATCTCCAGAGTATCGGTGCCATATTCCAGATCGTAGGTTTTGCTGAAGGTCTCTGAGGGGAGCTTCCCAGGTTTGCGGACAAGCACAATCCCTGCACCCAATTTGTAGGCCAGCGCCGAACCAATGATAAAGCCGCGAGCCTCAACACCGACCACCTTGTCGATTCGCTGTCCAATGTAGCGGTGAGAGAGCAGATCAACCATACGCTGATAGGACTTGGCATCCTGCAACAGGGTGGTGATGTCTTTGAAAATGATCCCCTTCTTGGGAAAATCAGGTATGTCGCGAATAATATTTTTCAGGTCGTCCATGACGCCAAACTCCTTTAGAAGATTATTAATTATTTTCTGCTAACAAGGGTTAGATGCACAATCAATGATCATTGGTTATGCATTGATATTTTTCGCAGTTTTTCAAGTGACTTGGCTTCGATCTGGCGAATCCGCTCCCGCGTAACTCCGAAGCTCTGGCCGATGGTATCCAGTGTTTGGGGTTCCTTGTCATCCAGACCGAAACGTAGGGTAAGTATTTTCTGTTCGCTCTCGGTGAGGCTGTCGAAGTGTTCGGAAACCCTCTCGTACCGATTGATATTTTCCAGTAATTCCGGAGGCGACACGATTGTAATATCCTCAATTGTGTCGATCAGG
>JBAYZR010000115.1:0-9718 GCA_041672425.1 Pedobacter sp.
TGATGCAATCTTGTTTTCAATTGTCATATCAAGTTCCTATTCGACAGTAACGGATTTCGCCAGATTTCTTGGCTGATCCACGTCGTTCCCTTTCAGGACTGAAATATGGTACGCCAGCAGTTGCAAGGGTATGGAGAGCAGGATAGGGGCGATCCACTCGCTGCATTCCGGCAGATACAGGACAGATTCGGCCTTATGAGCCACTTCGGTATCCCCTTCGGTGCAGAGAGCGATCACACGGCCGCCGCGGGCAATGATCTCCTCCATGTTGGAGATCACCTTCTCATAGTGCCGGTCTTTCAGGGCCAAGACCACCACAGGCATATTTTCGTCTATCAGGGCTATGGGGCCATGCTTCATCTCGCCGGCCGGGTATCCTTCGGCGTGGATGTAGGAGAGCTCCTTCAGCTTGAGCGCTCCTTCCAGGGCAATCGGGTAATTGACCCCCCTCCCGAGGTATAGAAAATCCCGGGCATGCTGGTAGCGGCGGGCAATGGTCTCAACTGCGGCGTCAAGCTGGAGAGTCTTCTCCAGCAGTGACGGCAGGTGCAGCAGGGTTTCAAAGTGCTCCATCATCCGGTCCTGAATGATGGAACCGCCAGCACGGCCCAGGCGCAGAGTAAAGAGGTAGAGTACCACCAGTTGCGTTACAAAGGCCTTGGTGGAGGCCACACCAATCTCGGGACCGGCAAGGGTATAAATAACCCCGTTTGTTTCACGAGCTATCGAAGAGTCGATGACATTACAGATGGCAATCGTACGCGTCCCCCTGAGCTTGGCCTCCCGCACTGCCGCCAGGGTATCAGCGGTCTCACCGGACTGGGATATGGCGATCAGCAGGGTTTCGGAACCGATTACCGGGTTGCGGTAGCGAAATTCAGAGGCGATATCCACTTCCACCGGCAGGCGGCAGTGCTCTTCCAGCAGGAATTTCCCTACCAGCCCGGAATGCCACGAGGTTCCGCAGGCCACGATTATGATCCGCCGCACATGGGCCAATTCAGCATCGCTGATGCCGATCTGATCCAGGCAGATGTCCCACTTATCTTCCTGTAGCCGTCCCGCCAACGTATTCTGAACTGCCTGCGGCTGTTCGAAGATCTCCTTGAACATGAAGTGACGATAGCCACCCTTTTCAGTCATCAGTGGTGACCAGTCGATGTGGCGCGGTATTTTCGTCAGCGGCTCACCCGCTATTGTGAAAAACTGCGCTGCGCCGTCCTTGAATACGACCATCTCGTCATCTTCCATGAAGACAATCTCCCGAGTATGAGCAAGGATCGGCGGTATATCCGAGGCGATAAAAAATTCCCCGTCACCCAACCCGACCACCAGCGGCGAGCCATTTTTGGCGGCTATCATCATGCCCGGTTCCGTTTCGGAAACCAGACAGACGGCATAGGCGCCTTTCAATTCCTGAAGCGACGCGCGCACCGCATCAACAAACCCGCTTCCAAGTACCATCTTGTGTTCAACCATGTGGGCAATAACTTCCGTATCCGTCTCACTCTTGAAGTTATGATTCTCGTTCTGCAGCACATTTTTCAGGGTCTGGTAATTCTCTATGATACCATTATGGACCAGCACCACCGGTCCTGCCTTGTGAGGATGCGCATTGGTCTCGGTCGGTTTGCCATGTGTGGCCCAGCGTGTGTGGCCTATGGCAACCTTTCCCTGTACCGGTACGGCAACCAGCAGGCGGGCAAGAGACACCAGCTTGCCCTTGCTCCGCCTGATATGGGACTTATTCATCTCAATGGTGCAGATGCCGGCCGAATCATAGCCACGGTATTCAAGCTTCTTAAGCCCCTCAAGTATGATGGGAGAAGCATCCTGCTCTCCGATGTAACCAACAATTCCGCACATACCGTCAGACCCCTGCCATGTTCTTGGGTTTCAGTTCCAATTCCCAGGCGGTCCTTATGATGAAATCGAGGTCGTCATAGCGCGGTCTCCAGTTAGTCGGGCTCTTCAGCCATACGCTGTCGGAAATGAGTGCCGCAGGATCGCCCGGGCGTCGCGCACTTTCCTGCACTGCGAAATTCCATCCGGTAACGCTTCGGGCGGTATCCACCACCTGCCGAACCGCATCCGGCCTGAACTCGCTCATGACCTGATTCAACAGAGTCTTGTCGTTCAGGTTGCCTATTATCAATTTGCCGTACAATAGCGACCTTGAATGCCCGGTGGAAAGGTTGTCGTAGACCACAATTTCATGACCAATCCTTCCCAGGGCCTTCACGACATGGCTGCTGATATATCCGGCGCCACCGGTTAGCAGGATTTTCATAAGTCAGTCTCCTATAAGCTGATACGATGGAAAACTATTTCAGGAGACTAGCATATGAATGTTGCAGACTTGATGCGGTACGGTTACTTTTTGGTAAACTTTCTTTCAGATGTGCAGGGCATTACAGAGTACACACGGCATTCAATTATTTATTGACGTCATAGGTTTGCCTTGTAATATTACCGCTGGTCTGCAAAAACGTGTACGAACGTCAAGAGAGGAGTAACGTTATGTCAATTGCATCCTCCATATTTTTATGCTGCGTTTTTCTGGCCGGTTTCCCTTCACAGGCAAAAGCCGACATGACCAGCGCAACCCGTTATTTTGAAAAAAAGGATTATTCGGCAGCATTGCGGGAAATCAGGCCGTTGGCAGATTCCGGGAATCGTGATGCCCAATACAACCTAGGTGTGATGTATGACAAAGGTCTCGGTGTTGCCCGGAATGCCGCTGAAGCAGTCAAGTGGTATCAGAAGGCGGCAGAACTGGGTCAACCGTTGGCCCAATTCAACCTTGGCATAATGTATCAACATGGTGAAGTTGGTGATCCGGATTCCACCGAAGCCGCCCGTTGGTTCCGGCTGGCTGCGGAACAAGGTGTTGTCGAAGCCCAGTACGGCCTTGGGGTCATGTATCATCGGGGTGAAGGCGTACCGCAGGATTATCCTGAAGCTCTCCGCTGGTACCGTCAGGCCGGAAAACAGGGTTATGCAGCGGCTTTGTACAACCTTAGTGTGATGTATCGCAGGGGTGAAGGCGTCGTCCAATCCATCGAAGAGAGCAAGAGGCTCTATCAAAAGTCGGCAAAAGCCGGAGACGCAGACGCTCAGTACAGCCTGGGGGAACTTTATGAAAAGGGTGAGTGGGTAAGCATCGATCCGGTTGCTGCCTGTCACTGGTACCGGCAGGCAGCGGAGCAGGAACATCCCGAGGCCCGGTATCGTCTTGGCCGATTGTATGAGAAGGGGCTTGGAGTACACCAGGATTTTGTGCTGGGGTATCTCTGGTATAATCTTGCTGCTGCCGGGGGACTTGAGGTGGCCCGGGCATCCCGGGACAAACTGTCACTTAGAATGACACCGGCACAGATTGCGGAAGGACAGAGCATGTCTCGCGAATGGCGTCCCAAGCCGGCTAAAGAAGCGGCACATAAATGAATCCGTAATCCTTTCGGATGCTGGCCGGTGTTTATGGAAAGGCAATACTACTTGGTACGATGGTTAAATTTTGTAACTTTTGGCTTTTATATATATCGGAAAACAATACGGAACCGGATATCACGAAGTCTGCCGGGGTCCTCTTGTGCATATAATATATAGAGGAGTCGGTGTACCTGATCGTAAGAAAATCTCCTGTATTAAAACCGGTCACTGATGACATGGTGATATTCAGCATTCCATTCGTTGCGGATAGCGTTGCAGCTGAATTTGACCCTACAGCCGTTCCAATCGGAATGGTAGTGTTTACGACCGCAGGTCCAACTTCGAGAGATGGTGTGGTGACAACAGTAATACCCAAAGGGAGTTTAATGGAGAAAGTTGCATTTTTTATTAATGTCCCTTGCGGCAGAGCACCCTGCACCTTCAATGTCAATACTGCGTTTCCAGGCATCTCATACTGTGTCGGCGCCGGGATATTGGTTGGAGTCAATAAAGTGCCGGTACTTAAGTTGCTGTACGAAGGAGAAGGAGAAGGAGGGGGAAATACAGATGCATTGGTATCTTTCCTCGTTATAGCAACCATCCCGTTCGAATCTTTTGAGATGGTAAATGCGACCTTGTCAAAAAGATCATCAAGCCCCAGATGATTGGCAACATAAAGACCGGTCATGAAATCATTAGTAAAAGTAGCAGTAGTTTTACCAGTAGTTGGATCGTTAAGTTGACAGTATGTATCTAGTAATAGATTTAATGATGTAGCGATGTTTTTAGCAACATTGCTTATAACAGGAAAAATTTTTTTCTGCTGCATTTGGGTTATGGCGGATGAACCGCTTTGCGGATCTTTCGGATCGTAATTATTATACAGAGCGGCCAGTGCGTTGCTATCGTTTACACCCGCAGCAACAACCACTGCAACTGTCGTCAGAGGATTTATATTTACAGTGCCCGTTCCCGGCCCGCTTGCGTATGAAAACAGATTATTGTTCGAGCCATCTATTGTTTTGAGAATAAAAGGTGGTGTCAACCCTGTGGTGTCAATGGAAAATTCTCCGGCATCGGTAGTTTTAGCGGATATCTTCTTTACAGGATCTGACAAATCGTATAGATCGACAGTGCCTGAAATCGGACTGCCGGCGGCGGCTACTCCTTGAACAGTGGATGCCAGTTTAGTGGTCAGAGATGCGGCAGTGCTTCCGCTTCCTCCTCCGCATCCGCCAATAATCAATGTCAGCGCAACTAATGTCGGCACAAGCAGCGAATATTTTCTCATGTAATAAAACCTGCCTCGCCATAATAGGCCATATTTGCTTTTTTGTATTCCAATGCCATCTGGATCAAGCATGTAATACCCCTGATTTTCAGTGAAGCTTGAGGCAACCTGCATGACCGTTGTGGAGGAGGGTAGCGATGCGATCGGACGCATTACATCTTGAAGCAATGCTGCTCTGAATTGGCTGTGAAATGACATGTACTAATTAAGGCACTCGGCAAGTAATAAACATTCCATCTTACATTTCATCTTTGGGCCGTATTTCGCCGCGCCTCAATCGCAAAATCCTCAACGTAGCATTGCTACGCCTGCGGTTTTGCTCAATCGACACGGCAAACTCCGACCCAAATCTGAACGTTATATGGAACATTTATTCTTTGCCGAGTGCCTAATCCTCCACCAGTGTAATCTCCACCCTGGCGGCATCTCGCAGGCTTTTTACATAGCGCTGTAGCATGGTGAGACTTTTTTCCTGCCGCGCCAGATTCCGGACCTTTGGCCTGATGTCGTCAAGGGGCGGAATAGCCGCCTCCTTGCGTTCTACAACCTTGATAATATGCACCCCAAAACGATCCTCGACAATCCCGGATAGCTCGCCGACCTTGAGCCGGTTCACCTCCTTTTCAATTTCCGGAGTCAACTGCCCCGGAGCAAACCAACCTAAATCGCCGCCTTTTGTCCTGCTCTGACAATCGGAGTTGGCAGATGCCACAACAGCAAAATCCTCGCCAGCCAGAATCCGCTTCCGCAGGAGCAGGATCTTTTCGCCTGCTTCTTTCATTGCATATCTATGCTTTCCAGAGTCAACCGCCAACAGTATATGGCTGATCCGAGCCTGAGATTGCTCTGAAAAGTCCGCTTTATGCCGCTCGTAATAATAATTCAGCTCTGCATCGCTGACGTCAACATCCTTGCCGACCGCCCGATCGATGAGGATGCGGTTGGCCAGTCCGCGTTTTACCTGTTCCCGCACCATGGCTTCGGTCATATTAATGCGCTGCAGATTTTCCGCAAACTGCGCGGCAGTGGCGAACTTGCCTTTTGCCTGTTCCATTTCCCGGTCAATTGATGAAGCATCAATCGTAATCTTCTGCTTGAGGCTTTCCTGATAGAGCAGTTCCCGGATGATTATATTTTCCAACGCCTCGCGCTTCAGATTCGCCAGTACTGCTTCATCAGCTGTTTCAGCAGTGAGCACTTTCTGGCGCCGGATACGGTCCAGTTCCCGCTGAAAATCCTGCACTGTGATAACGGTTCCATTCACCTCCGCAGCACTGGTGGTGTGAGATTTGGATTCCAGTGCCGCCGCAGTTGTTGCCATCATCATCACCAGCAATGGGTTGAGAATCCGTCGGCACAACAAAGGCCAAAGACTTAAGATTGGAGTAAGAAATTTATTGGGTTTAGTATTATTACACATGGTTTGTTTTACCTTTTTACCAGCAGCCTTCAGCCTGTATAGTTCATCAGAATCTCGTATTCAGGTTAAGCTGTAAGATATCGATGGCCAGTGGCGGCCCGGAAATCTCGTTGGTGGTTAACCAGCGGGTTGAAAGCCAGACATTACTGCCGACGCCCAGGTCCCCTCCGATAATCCACCCCTTGGCATTGGTTCCCCCAAGGTGAAAATAAGAATCGGTAAAGGCGTCCACCACCGCATCCGACTCAAGGTACTTATAGTTCACGAGAACCTTCCATTGGCCAAGAGACCTTGGATTGGGATTGCCAACAGTAATTCCGAACTGGAATCCTTCCGTCTCCTTTTTCACGTTGTAACCGGTCAGAGCATTCACCGAAGCGCTGTTGTAGCCGATGTTGTTGACATAGTCGGCAATCATTACCACCCGCAGCGGATCCCAGAAACCAAGATCCAGTGATCCTCCGATATTAAGCTCGCGAAACCTTGCGGCATAAGCGGTCTTGATGGTGGTAGTCGGATCTATGTCGAACAGCGTGTTGCCTTTCTGCTGAAACAGAGGTGCGGTATAATCATTTTCTCCGGGCTTGGAGGGATCGTTGGCCCTGCCGGTCATATTTTCGAACTGGTAGAGGGCAGCGGCCAGCTTTGCTGTCAATATCTTCTCGTTGCGGTACTGAACACCCATCTGACCACCATACATCCATTTATCATGGCTGGAGAGTTCGATCTCCTGTATCGGGAATGCCCCGCCGGTCAGGAACATGCTAAGCGTAGATGTGAGCTGCGGCTTGTATGAAAGCGCCAAGCCGTCAAAATTGATTTCCGGATCCCAGACAAGATCGCTGCCGTAAAACGGATTTGCGAAGCGTCCGCCCCACATGGTGAGCGCGCGTAGCGGAGTCCATTTCATGTAGGCGAGATCCACAAGGAAATTCTTTTTGTTGAGCGAGTCCCCAAGGGTGGAGTTGGTTGAAACCGGATTGGTCGTGTTGCCGGTTGCCAGGCCGATCCCTGCCTCAACCTGGTCGTTGACCTTGGCAATGAAAGCCAGCCTTGCCCTGATTTGCATCTGGATACGGTCAACAGAACTATTTAAAATTTCGGTAGGCTTGTCCGGCTTTACAAAAATACCGTTACCGGTGTCAAATCCTCCGCCATTGCCGTCATAGAAAACACCTTCAAAACGCAGCCGGAAATCCCCGTCAATCTTGATCCGCTTGACCCATTCCGGGACCGCTATGATTTTATCGGCTACCTGCGCAACGACATTCCGGCGCATGTTCTCGTCGATCGAACCAGCGACCTGCTCCAGATAATGCTTACGCAGAAAACGCGACCTGATCCGCTCGGTTTCTTCGTCGTTAATAACGGCCTGCTGGCGTAACAGCGCTATTTCCGTCAGAATTATCTCTTTCGGCAATGTTGTCCGCACGTAATCGATCTCGTCGTCAGCCGGGGCAATGCGATCATCATCCGCTGCATTCCATTTATTGCCGATCCTCTCACCGATCTGGACCGCCTCGTCCGTTCCAAGTGCTCCTTGCTCGCGCAGCACCTCAATGACCGGCTTGATCTCCGTCTCAGGGAGCGGCGTTACATTCTTCGCCATAACGCCATCAGCAAGAGCAACTTTCACAGGCTTGTCGTTCAACCCCAGCAAAAAGGCCTCCGCCTCTTCATTACTCAGGCTTCCCTTTGAGCGCAGGAGATCGACGAGTGTCCTGAGATCGGTCTTCGAAGCCGGTCCACCAGCGGCCTGTACCCTAATCATGGTGAACTCCTCGTCAGAGATCATACCCTTTGTTTTCAAAAGATTTGCCAGAGCCACAACCCCGACCGGTTCTACAGTTTTGTCGGCGTCGGCGAAACTGTTCTCTGCCACGGCCAGAAACAGGATTAACATCCAGATTGTTACGACACAGTAGCGCATAATAAATTCTCTTCTCCGTTTCATAGGTGAGTTGATAGTCAGGGGAAACTGGGCGTCGGTACCTTATCCCTGGGAAATAATTCGCACGGTCATACCGGAAGGCATCCCATCCGGAGGCGGCTGACTGATTTTAAATCCGGGCAATGACGCCTTGAGGGCCTCGTCCACCTTGTCGTTGCCCGAGGAGGCAACAATCTGGAATTTTACAATGGCGCCCCTCGTGTCCAGAAGTAACTTGACGGTGGTCTGAAACTTCCCTTTCGGTATGCCGCCGTTCTCGTCAAGAACCTTGCGCATCTGCCGCTTGATCTCCTCTTGCATCTTGGAGGTATACCAGCCGTATTTAGTCAGAAGCGCCAGTCTGTTATTGCCGCCTCCACCGCCAAGGGTTATGTCACGCCCTTTGCCTTTTCCCTTTGCTACAAGGCCAAAACCGTCGGAACCGGCAGCGCCATCACCCTCCACCCCGAGGTCGGCGCCCGCGGGAGGAGCGTTATCAGGCGGTTGATCCTGGTTCTGGGCTTCTGGCTCCGGCATTTCAGTCGGGTTAGGGATCGATTCCTTGGGAGTTTCCTTCTGCGGCTCGGGCTCGGGAGGTTTTACCTTTTCCTCGGGAGGAGGCGGCTTGATCAGGGTGACCTGATACAGGGCCTTCTTTTTGCCACCATCGTCACTCAGGAAAACCTTGACCACAAATCCGATCAGGGCCAGGAAGCAAAGGCCGATTATCCCCGGTACCAGCCATGTCTGATAAGAAGCGCCTGACTTCTTTTTCGGCTTCTGCTGCGGCTTCTCGGGAGCATTCGGAATAATTCCGCTCGCTCGCTGCTCCCATGCCTCAGGTGCTGCCTCACGGTAGCGTTTTAATTTTTTTAATCCGCTCATTTGACCAGTTTTTGTGTTACCAGACCAAGTTGGGTTATCTCCAGTTTCTGGAGCAGGTCCAGGACATCAATGACACTCTTATAGGATATCTTCTCGTCACCCCGCACCAGCACCGGCAGATTGGGATCAGCAGCCTTGAACTGGCGCAATCGGCTCTCCAGTTCCCCCATGGACACCGGAAAGCTGTCCAGAAAGATGGTTCCTTCCGACGTGATCGTGATCGCCTTGGTAGTCGGTTTGATCTTGCTGACCGCAGCGCTGGCCTTGGGCAGATTGACACTGATACCCTGAACCGAAGCGGTGACCACGATCATGAACACCACCAACAGATTCCAGGCCAGGTCCAGCATCGGAACAACGTTTATCTCTGTTACCTCATCAAAGTCGTCGGATGGCGCTTTCATGCCCCCTCCTTACCATGGAAGCCTTCGACCCTCAAGGCATACTCTTCAATGAAATGTCGCGTTTCAACATTCAGATTCTTCATATGCAAGATCAGGAAGCTATAGGCGAAAAGGGCAGGGATGGCCACCAGCAGACCGAAGAGTGTACAGGCCAGGGCCGAAGCCACCCCCGGTGCGATGGCGGAAAGGTTTGCCTCACCAGCCTCCGCCAGGCTGGCAAAGGTGTTCATAACCCCCCAAACGGTCCCCAGCAGACCCCAGAATGGTCCGCCCGATATGCCCAGGGTCAGAACGATCATCCAGGCGTTCATTTTCTTGAGCTCGTCCGAATTGGCCCGGTCCAGGGCCGCGCTGAA
>JBAYZR010000116.1:0-9682 GCA_041672425.1 Pedobacter sp.
CTGAAGGAAGTCTTCAATGAGTTGTCCGACAACTATGCCAAAACACACCCAGGTGTAACCTTCAAAAAGAACTACGGTGCATCAGGTGCACTTGCAAAGCAGATCGAAAACGGCGCTCCATCAGATATCTTCGTCTCTGCCAATACGGAGTGGATGGATTACATGAAAGCCAAAAAACTAGCCGATGAAAAAAGTATCGACGTCTTAACCTACAATGTGCTGGTTTTTGCCGGCAAACCGGAGTTGAAGATCAGCAGCCTGCAGGAAATCGTTAAGCTGGAGAAGATTGCCATCGGCAGCCCCAAAAGCGTTCCGGCAGGCGAGTACGCCATGGAGGCATTCAAGAAAGCCGGAATCGACAAGCAGTTGGAAAAGAAATTGGTTATGGCCAAGGACGTGCGTGAGTGCCTGATGTACGCTGAGCGTGGTGAGGTTGACGGGGCTTTCGTTTATAAGACCGATGCCCAGCAGGTGGCAAAAACCGCAAAGATCCTCTTTACTGTCCCGCAAGAGTACTACCCTCGTGTGACCTATCCGATGGCCATGACCATTGCCGGAGCCAAAAACAAGGATGCATCAGCCTTTTTTGCCGTTCTGAAATCGGCTGAGGCGCAAACAGTCCTGAAAAAGCACGGCTTCATCGTCAAATAAGGGGCTTGCGTGCCGGAATTCACTTCTGCTGAATATGCTGCCATCTTCCTTTCGCTCAAGGTATCGATAGTTGCCACACTACTGTCGCTGCCGTTCGGGTTTGTACTGGCTTACATGATGACCTATCGTCAGTTTAGGGGGAAGGTTGCACTGGATGTGATTGTTAACCTTCCCTTGACACTGCCGCCGGTAGTAATCGGCTACATTCTGCTAATCTTACTTGGACAAAAGGGGTTCATCGGGCAGCACCTGCTGCAACCGCTTGGCATCAAGCTCATTTTCACCTGGAAAGCAGCGGTGATTGCCACCGCCGTGGTCGGTTTTCCACTGTTGGTTCGCTCCATCCGTATCGGCATGGAGACTATCGACCAGGGATTGATTCAGGCGTCACGGACGCTGGGGGCCGGTTGGTTCGACAGTATGATGACGATCATACTCCCGCTGTCGTTACGCGGGATTATCGCCGGATCAGCGCTGATGTTTGCCAGAGGGCTGGGAGAGTTCGGCGCTACCATAATCGTAGCCGGCAACATGCCGGGAGTAACCCAGACCATCCCACTGGCAATTTACGAATATGCCAGTTCACCCAGCGGCGATAGCATGGCCATGGCCCTTTGCGTTGTATCTGTTGTCATTTCAGTTGCGGTGCTCCTGTTCCACGAATTCCTTACCCGTCGAATGATCAAGGTGGACTGACATGGAACTTCGTGTAGCTATCAGCAAGAAATTCAGCGCCTTCGATCTGAACGTCGACTTTACGGTCTCTCAGGACAAAGTTGGTATTTTTGGGCCATCCGGGAGCGGCAAATCTACTCTTGTCAATCTGATTGCCGGCCTGCAACGACCGGACTCTGGTATCATCCAGCTTGATGGTGAAACTCTCTATGATGCTCGAACATCAATTGCTCCCGAGCATCGTAGAATTGGCTTGATATTCCAGCATCCGCATCTGTTCCCACATCTGAGCGTAAAGAACAATCTGCTGTATGGTCAGAAGCGTTGCGCCAGTGACAATCGCAAGGTTGATTTTGACAGCCTGATTGAAGTACTTCAGATACATCATCTTCTGGATCGTGGTGTGAATAAACTATCCGGCGGCGAGAAACAGCGCGTTGCAATTGGCAGAGCCGTTCTTTCAAATCCTCGCCTGCTGCTCATGGATGAACCACTCTCGGCCCTGGATGACAGCCTCCGTTTTCAGATCATTAAACACCTGAAAGATGTCAGCGAAACCTTTCACATCCCCTATCTGTTTATTTCCCACTCCCTTATGGAAATGCGGTTGATGGCCGATACAGTGCTGGTATTTGAGAATGGTACCATGACCGAACAGACATCCTGCGAACAGTTGGCCCGCAACCGGATGGGGCAGAGTCCGGTTGGCTACATCAATATTTTGAATTTGGCGAACCCGAGGCAGGTTGACGGTATGGTTGCATATCCCTGGGGTGACAGCGAATTGCTGGTTTCGGCATGCAATGAACAGCCTGGAACCAGTTTTGAACTGTCATCGAAGGACATCATCCTATTCAAAAAGCATCCTGAAGCAATCAGTGCCCGCAATCTGTTGAAATGTAAGATTATTGACATTTTCACATCAGGAAACAGGGTTGGAGTGGAACTGTCAAGCGGTGAGAATCGGTTGATTGCCGAGGTGGTGCATCAGGCGGCGGATGATCTGGGGATTGCCAGCGGCAGTGAGATATATGCCGCCATAAAGGCGTCGGCTTTTCGTCGTATGGGATAGCAAAAGAGCTTATTAGAAAGCTTCACACTCGGTCCGAGTGCAACAGCCTGTTATTTAAGGCACTCGGCAAATTCAGGGGTGTGTTAGCCTTTCTCTACAATTCTTATAAGACGGCACTCATTCTCAATCGAAATTCCCCTCGAAAAGCTACCAGTCCCCGGCTATCCCGCCAATCCCCTGACCATCGGTGAGCATATCCGCAAACGGCGCATGGACCTCGGACTCCTCCAGAGAGAAGTCGCAGAAATCATCGGCGTTACTGAGCCTTCGGTCTGGAACTGGGAGCATGGCGCCGAACCAGAACTGCAATATAATCCAAGTATTATCAAATTTCTGAGGTTATATTCCGTTCGACTGCCCGGATGACACTGTTGGTAGGCTTGCGTGGTACAAGAGAGCGATGGGGGATGAATCTGGATCAACTGGGAGAAATAATGGGCCGCGATCCAGAGCAACTATCAGATTGGTTGAGTGGCCGACACTATCCCTTCAGAAAGAACCGGGATAAGATTGAAAGATTTCTGGAGGATCGAAGACTCTTATGAATGAAGGACTCTTTGGTGAATATCGCCTTGGTATTGCACCGGTCATTAATGGCAACGGCAGACTATTGTTCAGTAGTGGATTGAAATCGCAAGGGCTTGAGTTGCTCGAAACACGCCCGCTTTCTACCGGCTGCGTGATCCTTCGCTATCAGAAAATGGGGTAAGTACCTCAAAACTGCTTTGTCTAACAACGTCATCAACACAGACAGGCAGTCTCGGTTTGCTCCATCGGCGGGTTCTGTCGCAAAGCAGAGCGACTGCGGAACAACTTCGACTAAGCCTCGAAAATTGCAAATTCAACCGCAGTGCGCCGCCTCTATTACGGCGATGTCGATCTTTTTCATCTGCATCATCGCATCGAACGCACGCTTGGCGGCAGTGTGGTCAGTATCGGTTATCGCTCTCGTCAGAGCCAGCGGCGTAATCTGCCAGGACAATCCCCATTTGTCTTTGCACCAGCCGCATTCACTCTCTTCGCCGCCATTTCCGACGATGGCGTCCCAGTAACGATCTGTTTCAGCCTGGTCTGCGGTTGCAACCTGAAACGAGAATGCCAAGTTGTGCTTGACTTCGGGGCCGCCATTGAGCCCGAGGCAGGGAATTCCCATCACGGTAAACTCGACCGTCAACACATCACCTTTCTTTCCTGATGGATAGTCTCCCGGTGCGAGGAGAACTGCGCCAACGGATGAATCAGGAAAGGTCTTGGCGTAAAATCGCGCCGCGTCCTCGGCGTCGCGGTTGTACCAAAGGCAAATTGTGTTCTTTGCTTGTTTCACCATGTCACTTCTCCTTCGTGATGAGCCGCCCTGCGACAAAACGTCGTCACAGAATCGAGAAATCATAGTTCAGTGAAATTCTAACATCATATGAGTACTGGGTGAGTGTACTATATGAAGCGTTTTAGCAGAAAAAGTCCGATCATGGCAATTCCAATGGCAAGCTTTCCGGCAACGCCGAGTGCCATCCCCACCACAGTGCCAAAACCGGCCCGGCTGGCTTCGTCCAGACTACGCTGCAACGACAGTTCGCCAATAACCGCCCCCACAAACGGTCCAAGCAGGATACCGGGAATCCCCAGAAAGAGCCCGGCAAATCCGCCGAGTGCCGCACCGATCATGGCACGTTTAGAACCACCGTACTTTTTTACTCCAAGTAGGGAAGCTGCAAACTCAACCACATAGGTCAGTGTCGCCATTATTGCCAGAAGCAGCAATGTCCAGACTCCGATGTAGCTGAAATCCTCGGCCCATGCGCCGAAGAGCAACCCCAAAAAAAGTAGCGGTGCCCCCGGCACAATCGGCAGCAACAATCCGGATAGACCGGTAACGGTCAGAATTGCTCCAATGATCCAGAGTATCAGAGATTGATCATACATATCTATATACCAGGTCATTCTGCATCAAACATCTCATCGCCGGTTACCGGTGAACCTGAGCAGCATCAGGAAAAGGTTGATAAAATCAAGATAAAGGGTAAGGGCGCCAATGATGGCCGGCTTTCTCCCCTCAATACCTTGAGCGGCCATTTCCTTGATTTTCCAAGTGTCGTATGCAGTCAGGCTGGTGAATACTATAACGCCTATTCCGGAGACAACCCATGATACGGCACTGCTTCCGACAAAGATGTTAACGACCAAGGCGATGACAATTCCGATCAGACCCATGAACAGGAAACTGCCCCATGAAGTCAGGTCACGCTTGGTCATGGAACCATAGAGGCTCATGGCGCCAAACATGCCGGCGGTGATGACAAAGGTTGAGGTGATCGAGTTGGCCGTGTAGGCCAGAAACACCACGGACAGGGTGATGCCGTTTAGCGCCGCATAGGCAATGAATATGAGCGTTGCTGTTGCCGCACTCAACCTGTTGATGGCCCCTGACAGGGTGAAGACCAGGGCCAGTTCACCGATAATCAATCCGTAAAAGAGCAGCCTGTTTCCAAGAATAGCGTTAAGAATGGCAGGAGAGGAAAGAGTTACCAGAGCCATTAACGATGTGATTGCCAAACCTGCACCCATCCAGGCATACACCTTGCGGATGAGGGTGTTCTGTTTAACGATTATGTCTGTTGTGCTGCGTGAGTAGAGAGGATTCAATTCATTCATGACGAAACTCCTTTGAGTGCTTTATTTATTATACCTGGATTTACAGAGCCACAGTACTGCGTTTATTCCCGACAACGATCGAGGTGATTATGGAAATCGCCAGCACACCAAAGATAACCCCGAGTGAGAAATGCACCGGTATCTCGAACCGGGTATCAGCCAGGAGCATCTTGACACCAGAGCCATAAAGAGCGGAGTTGCAGCCCGAACGCCTCTTTTGGAGATAAAAAGTCGATCTCCCTGCGCCCGTTTCGTGATGGGGACGAACCGTCTGACCAACCTGACCAGCGGGTTTTTCTCCGGTTCGATTTTATCATCTCCGCCGAAAGCCATCTTGATGCCGGTCACGATCAGAATCGTCCCGAATACGTAGATCATCCAGGTGAGGGCCTCCCGGAAGGATATTTCATGGCTCTTGCGGTTCAGTCCGAGGTTGATGAGCAGCATGACGGCTACCAGCAGGCCGAAAACACTCCACATAATCAATTGCTCTGACATCAGTTCCCTTTTCTCATACGGTCAAAACGAGCTTTTACCGCTACCAGGAGTTTCTTCGCCCAGATGAACTCAGTGGCAAGCAGTGCCAGACCGACCGGTATCACTACGATAGCCGGTCCGGGCAGCACGATCATAACTATTCCTATCGCCAGAATTGTAAACCCAATCACAATCACGACCAGGCGTTTGGCCTGTTTAACCGTAGAGTTTGTCATGGATGGAGCCGAAGAGCTTCGCCGCCAGATCCAGGGCCATGCCGGGGAAGAGATCGGGGCGGCCAACATCACCCACGAAGAGGGTATCCCCGCAGAAGATCACTGCCGGTTCACCCCCCCGGGCGTGGTCAATGACCACGTAAGTGACATGCTCCGGGGTGTGTCCCGGCGTTTCCAGTACCTGGATCTCAAGATCATCAATCCGGAAGCTGTCCCCCTCGGCAACAGGCTGGTGCTTGAATTCGCAGTTGCCGGACTTGGGCGCAACGATGACGGCCCCGGTGGCCTCTGCCAGGTTCAGATGCCCTGACACGAAGTCGGCGTGCAGATGCGTCTGTAGAATATGGGTGATTTTCATCCCCATGTCTGCGGCGGCATCCAGATAGATTCCGACGTCGCGCCGGGGATCGATGATGGCGCAGGTTTCTGCGCCGCCAAGAAGGTAGGAACTGTGGGCCAGACCAGTGACAAAGAACTGTTGGATGAACATGGATTATGCCCTCCTTTGGGTAAATTTCCTCAAAGTGATGTGTTTTGGACTCCTGCGGTTTCTTGATCCAGAGTACCGCAACAATTATCAGGCGCGTGACAATAAACCCTGAAAATAACGGTTCATGAGGTGGCCGGGGAATGCGCTTCATTGGAATTTGCTATTTTAAGTACGTTGCCGCAGGGTTGCATCGGTATTGTCCAACATTTTAGCAGCGTCTTCGTTGAGCAAAGCCGGTAACCAGAAGCGAAACGAGATAAGTGGTTCCTGCCACCAGAATTATGGTTGCACCAGCGGGCAGATCGGGGGTGTAAGAGAGAGCCAACCCCCCGCTGGTAAAAAGCATGCCGAGTATTGTTGCCAGAATCATGATCGGGGCAAGTCGCCGCAGGTATTGCGCTGCAATGGCGGCCGGCAGGGTGAGGAGGGCGATGACAAGGATGAGCCCTACAACCTGAATAAGCACAACAACTGTCAGCGCAACTAAGGTCAAGAGCAACAGGTAGAAAAAATCAACCGGAAGGCCACGCAGGCGCGCGAACTCTTCATCGAAGCAGACCGTCAGGAACTGTTGGTAAAACATCAGCACAGCAAGCATGATGAGACCGTCGAGTGTCGCCATAATATACAGATCCGTTCGCGGGATCATGAGTATATTGCCGAACAGATAGCTCATCAGGTCCACGTTATAGCCGGGGGTCATGGATATAAAGATCACGCCTACCGCCATGCCAACCGACCAGAGTGCCGCGATGATAGTGTCCGCAGTTTGCCGCCATCGCAGACTCACCCAGCCGATCACCCAAGCGGCGACCAGAGCCGCCACAATCGCACTGGAGATCGGGCTTTTGCCAAAGAAGTAGGCGACGCCCATACCGCCCAGCACAGCGTGGGCGATGCCGCCGGCCAGGAAGCTCATGCGTTTGACCACCACATAACTGCCCATTACGCCGCAAGCGATGCTGGCCAACAAGCCTCCGATAAATGCTATTTGCAGGAAATCCTGACTGGCCAGAGCATGAAAAAACGCGCTCATCCCTTCACCTCATGTGTATGGCGGATCATATGCACCGGGGAGCCATAAAGCTGCTGAATCATTTCACCCGTGAGTGCGGACGTGGTGTGACAAACCAGTTTCCGGTTGAGGCATGCAATGCGGGTCACATATTGCGAGATGAAGCCAATGTCGTGAGAAACCACTAAAATGGTCATTCTCGACTTCAACTTCTTCAGCAGATCAAAGATGTCCTCTTCCGCCCGCGGGTCGATACTGGCGGTTGGTTCGTCCAGAATAAGAAGCTTGGGCTGAGTCGCCAGGGCTCGCGCGAGAAGGACGCGCTGGAGCTGCCCCCCGGACAGGCTGCCGATTGGTTGATCTTTCAGATCCCACACGTAGGTTTCCAACAATGCCTGCTTGGCAATTTCGCGGTCTTCAGCACGGTAGCCACCCAGAAGCCGGACATGGCCGAGTCGTCCCTGTAAAACCACTTCGCCGGCCGAAATAGGGAAGTCATGCGGAAAGGCCGCGAATTGCGGCACATATCCTATTGCTCCTCGTGCCTGTGCCGGAGTACCCCCCAGTACCTCTGCTTGTCCGGACGAGGGTTCGAGCAGGCCGAGCAGAATCTTGAGCAGGGTGCTTTTCCCGCTGCCATTGGGGCCGACCAGACCCAGAAATTCACCCTCCTCGACGGCAAGATTAACTTCTTCGAGGACTGGTGGTCCACCATAACTAAATGAAACACTTTTTAAAATTACGATCGGATTCATTGTTTGCGCAGTGCTTCTGAGAAAATATCAGCTACGTGCCTCAAATTTTTCAGGTAGTCTTCGGCCAGTGGATCCACTGGCGCAACCCTGGCACCCAAGGCACGCGCCACTGTTTCTGCGGTACGGTTGCTGAACTGCTTTTGAACGAATATTACCTTCACTCCCTTGCGTCGCCCCACTTCAATTACCTGCTGCAGTGTGCGTGCACCAGGTTCCTTGCCTCCACTCTCGATGGGGATCTGCTGCAGGCCATAGGTGTCAGCGAAATATCCCCATGACGGATGAAACACCATGAAGTTGCTGCCCTCCATACCGCTCAGCCGGTTGTGGATGTAGTGATCGAGCTCTTCAAGGTCGGCGACGAAGCGCCTGTAGTTCGCTGCATAATCTGCCCGGTGGGCCGGATCTTCTACAATAAGCGCATCCCGGATAACGGCCGCCATGAGCTGCACAAGCGGTGGGCTGGTCCAGATATGCGGATCTTTGCGGCCTTTCTCTTGCAGAACGCTGCCAAGCTGGTCAACTTTGCGCAGGGGAACCACCTTTTGTGAGGCTATAATTTTCATCTCCGGATTGGCATTGTGGATGCGGCTCATCCATACGTCCTCGAAGGCTACCCCAATGGTAAAATAGAGATTTGCGCGGGACAATCGGGTTATCTGCCGAGGGGTCGGCTCGTAGGTGGCGGGACTGCGACCCGGCTCCACAATCACCGAGACTGCGACATGTTTACCGCCCACACGCTCGACAAAGTATTTCTGGGGAGGGATGCTGACGAAGACTTCCAAGGGTGCTGCAAAGACCGTGGTAGCACAAGAAATCATCAGCAGTACCGTCAAGAGAGATCTGATGCGTATGCTGGTCATGTTAAACCTTCTTTGCTTGTAACTCCTTTGATAACATCAGCTTTACCGGCAGGGGGGCTTAGCGTGCACGGTTTCATGCGCAGAAAAAATCTTCGACCTTCGTACTCAGTTTCCTGTATGAGGTTCTTGCCGATCAGCTGTTCCACACATGACCAGTCGGCGTGGGCTTTTGCCAGAAGTTCCAGTACGGCGTCCTCCCGCATAGGGTGGACGCCGGTTATACTCAGGAGATCTGCTGCCGCATCTCCGCTGCTTGCAAAGGAATTCCCTTCGTAGCCGGTTAGATATTCCACGTGATCTATCTTCCTGCCGATGATCTGTACGGCGCGATTGAGTATTTCGGTTTTTGGTATCGCCACCCACTGTTCCACCGGTGGTCGGATCGGGACAGCAACATAGGCTATGGCAGGATTCAGTTCGGCAAGGAATATGGCGAGCGGGTCAAGATTGACATCAGAGTCGTTGATGCCACGCAGCAGCATCGTCTCCGTGGTCAACACACCTCGGAACTCGTTAGAAAAACTGATCATTCCTCCCAGGAGAGCATCAAAGTGGAGCGAGGGGGCCGGTTGGTTGATGATGCGCCAAAGTTCCTCATTAACCGTATCAACTTTCAATGAGACCCAGTCAGCCTGTGACAGTTCTGCCTGCACATCTGCCCGCCAGATGAGCGATGAGTTGGTAATGACGGCAATCTTGATGCCGAGGGGCTTCAATAGCTCAATCATCCGCCCCAGATGGAGGTCAAGGGTTGGTTCCCCATCAGCGACAAAGGTGAGATAGTCAACGGCTT
>JBAYZR010000117.1:0-9616 GCA_041672425.1 Pedobacter sp.
AAGACTCGTATGCCCGCCGAACCTTGCTTACGGCGAGAACGGTGTTGGTGAGATGATTTTACCGGGCGCAACCTTGGCGTTTGAAGTGGAACTGCTGGAGGTTAATCCGAAAACGGCAGTAACGCCCGTCGGCGTCTCACCAGCGATACCTGCGGTACCGGCTACGAAATGATCAATGATGCGTTAGCTCTGAATCGCAATGCCTCAAGGAAGAACCAGAGGTACAAGATGAAATTACCGTTCAAAATATTTTGTATTTCACCAGAATTGCCTGCCGTCCTTTGGGCAGCAATTTTGACCGTCATTGTGTTGCTGCCTGCCGCGGTTGCCCAAGCGGGGATTCTTCCACCTGCAGAACCCTCGAAAGCCGAAATCGTTCGCCTGGGCGAGCGCATGTACCGGAACGGGATTCTCCCGTCCGGCAAGGTCATGAATAGCTATTCCCGAACCAATGTCGAAGCGGACAGCACCGCTTTTTCCTGCTCCAGCTGCCATTTACGGGCCGGCCTTGGGTCTGTCGAGGGGGTTGTCGTCACCCCGCCGACCACAGGCGGCAAACTCTACACGCCCACCTGGCAGTCGTCGGCGCCTGCCGACATAAACGCCCCAACCAGACGCTTCGTTTACTCCGGAAATGTCTCATCGCGACCGGCCTACAATCGGGAGAGCCTGGCGAATGCCTTGCGTAACGGCATCGATCCAACCGGTCGGGTATTCAATGATGTCATGCCCCGCTACCCGCTTGCCGACCAAGACATGGCGATCCTGATCCGTTACCTGGAAATTCTCTCTGCGGAGCCATCTCCCGGAGCTAGCAGTAGTGAAATCAGATTTGCAACCATTATTACGGACGATGTCAGTCCGGAGGACCGCCAGGCACTGCTGCTGCCGCTTCAGAACTTCATTGACCAGCAAAACCAGCAGATGCAGATGTACAAGGACTTCATAAAGTTCGGCTACAGCCCCACTATTGAAATGAAATACGCCTTTCGTTGGGCATCTCTGGACGTCTGGGAGTTGAAAGGACCACCCGGAACCTGGGAAAAACAACTTGCCGCATACTATGGCAAAAACCCGGTCTTTGCCGTGCTGGGAGGCATATCCAACAGCGATTGGCAACCTATCCACGACTTCTGCGAGGCACAGCGCCTTCCCTGCCTTTTCCCTATTACCGACTTTCCGGTGGTCTCCGAAACAGGGTGGTACACATATTATTTAAACAAAGGCTATGTCCAGGAGGGTGAAGCGGCAGCTCGCTTTCTCAATCGCACTGAGAATCTCCGCGCTGAAACGTCCATTATTCAGATCGTGCAGGATTCCCGGGTCGGCAGGGCATTGGCGGCCGGTTTTCAGGAGACCTGGAACGAACTCGAACGTCCGGCGGTGACTACCCTGACGCTGAGTGGCGACCAGCTTCAGGATCAGGCCGCTCTCGGCAAACTCCTGGCAAAACACAAGCCAGGGGTGGTGCTGCTCTGGGCCGATGCCGAACTGTTGCAGAACTTGCCGAACATGATCAAAGGACTAGCTGCTCCGGGGATGATTTTCGTGTCCTCCAGCTACATGGGCAAAAAAACGACATCTATTGCGGAAGCTGTACGCGACAGGGTTTTCATTACCTACCCCTACCGCCTGACACCCTATGTCGGTACGAAAGATGGCGGTTATGACGCCAATGTTCCGATTCTGGCCAGCGCCAAAGATCTCGGAGATCGCAGAATTACATCGCTCAGCACCTCCGTTTTGAAACAGGCGATCCTGCGCAGCCTGAATCTGCTTTTCGATAATCTGCAACGTGATCATTTGCTGGACATCATGAGTATGCAGATGGATCTGACAGTTCTGGATTACGAACGCCTTACTTTCGGTGTCGGCCAACGCTTTGTGTCAAAGGGATGCTACATCATTCAGCTTGGTCCCGGCGCCGACCCTGCTCTGCTTGCGCGAAGCGATTGGATCATGCATTGAACGTATGAAACGCGGATGGACGCGGTAATCCTGTTGAAAAGGGAGGTGATATGCAAAAAAATTGATTTTTCAACAACAACCAACCGGACATTGAAAACACGGCTACAAAAGGAGAACACGATGAAGAAACAGAAAACAGTCAAAATCGGAACGGCAGTTATCGTGATAATGCTGCTGTCGTCGGCAGGCGGGCTCGCCTTTGCCGGAGACAATACCCCATTGACGCCGGAGTTGGCCGCAAAGAGGGAGATGGTTCGCAAGCAGCAAGTCCAGCGGATCACACCGGAAATGCGCAAGGCAGCAGCAGAAGCGCTCAAAGCGGAAAGATTGAAAATTTACAAGGCCAAGCAGGCTACTCAACATTCAGTCCCTGCTATCACCGACAGCAAGTAGTCGGGATCGTCGTAATAAGGAGGAGTTATGAATACTCGAAGGTCAATGACATTGCGGAGAATAGTGCTGATGCTGGCTCTGATCTGCATCTGGAGCATGCCCGGCCTTGCCGGAGCGGGAACGGTCCCCCCGATCCCGACCGGACCGCTTGATGCAAGCGGACAGCCGTCCGTTCCTGATTACTACACTACCGCCAACTGGGCAAACAGCCCGCCGCTGGCTAAATTCGTAGACACCCTTCCCGGTCTCGGGAACACCAAGGCAAACAATCTGGGGCAATACCTCTCTGTAGGAAAGCCCGACATTGTCACCTATCCCGGTTCGGACTATTATGAAATCAACCTGGTAGAGTACAATGAGCGCATGCACTCTGATCTGCCCGCCCCTGGAACCCTGCTGCGCAGCTATGTGCAGGTCAACAAGGGGACCGATACGAGCAGTTGCGGCGGCGCGGCACAACCTGCCTGTACTGTTGCCAACAACACCCTGACTCCCGATCCGGTACATCAGCTTGGACCAACTCTTGTTGCCCAGCGCGATCGTCCGGTGCGCATCAAGTTCACCAACAAGCTTCCTATCGGTCCATCCGGCGACCTCTTCATCCCGGTTGATACCACCATCATGGGTGCCGGAAAAGGTCCGGCCTCCGCAGGGGCAGTCCGTGGAGATGGCGCACCGTGCGACGATACCGTAGAGCCCAACAACTGCGCCAGTTACACCCAGAACCGTTCCGCCATCCATCTGCATGGCGCACGCACCCCCTGGATCAGTGACGGCACCCCCCATCAGTGGATCACCCCGGCCGGGGAAGTAACTCCCTTCACCAAGGGTGTCAGCTTTGCGAATGTACCGGATATGCCCGATCCGGGCGACGGTTCAATGACCTATTTTTATACTAACCAGCAGAGCGCCCGGTTGTTGTTCTACCATGACCATGCTTGGGGCGTCACCCGGCTCAACGTTTATGCCGGTGGAGTTGCCGGCTACCTGATCACCGACCAGTGGGAGCAGGATCTGGTAAACCGCGGACTCGTACCGGCCGACCAGATTCCTCTGATCATCCAGGATAAGACCTTCGTGGATGCCACACCGACCCTTCATCCGGTATCCGGGGTAATGACACCTAAAGTGCGCATAACCGATCCGCTCTGGAACTGGGGCAGCGGCGCTCTTGTTAACGGTGTTCGCGAGCCGGTGACGGGCGACCTCTGGTTGCCGCATGTCTACATGCCGGCCCAGACCCTGGCCGCCGGATTCGGCGGAGTCAATCCATTCGGGCGCTGGATGTACGGCCCCTGGTTCTACCCGGCCACGGTCGTCACCCATGGGCCGGTCGACAACCCGTATTACGATAAAGACTGCAGCAGCCCCTTCCCGGCTGTGTATGCCAATTGCACTACCCCTGGCCAGCCGACCAAGATTCCGGGGACACCCAACACCTCGATGGGAATGGAAGCATTCCAGGACAGCGCTGTTGTGAACGGCGCCGCATTCCCATCCCTGACCGTTGAACCGCGAGCCTATCGCTTCCGCATCCTGAATGGCGCCAGCGACCGCTTCTGGAACCTGTCGTTCTATAAAGCCGACCCGCTTCAGGTCAGCCCGGACAGCCGACCGGCATCGCGCCTGACAGAAGTTGCAATGATTCCGGCATCGGCTTCGTTTGCCGCTGCTAATAACTGGCCGGTAGACTGGCCGGTGGACGGTCGCGACGGCGGCGTACCCGACCCCGGCGTATGTACGGGAACGGGAGCTACACTTTCCTGCCCCAACTTTGGACCAAGCTTCCTACAGATCGGCACCGAAAGCGGTTTCCTGTCTAAACCTGTGGTGATAAATCCGCAGCCGATTACCTATATCACCGACCCGACCGCCTTCTGGGTAGGCAATGTAGACAAAATGGGGCTGGCGCTAGGACCAGCCGAACGGGCCGACGTTATTGTCGATTTCAGCGCCTATGCCGGTCAGACCCTGATCCTCTACAACGATGCTCCGGCCGCCTGGCCAGCCAGGGTACCTGGATACGATTATTATACCGGCGCCCCGGATCTGCGCGATTCCGGCGGATACGGCACTGGCGGAACCTATGATCCTGCCACCGGCTCTTACGTTGGCGGCACGGGACCATTGGTCGGATATGCACCGAACACCCGCACAGTGATGCAGGTCATCGTAAGTGGCGGTACTCCTGCTGCATTCAACAAGGCCGCGCTGGAAGCGGAGTTTACCTCTACAGCAGCAGTAACTCCGATAAACCCTGCCCCTGTTAAGACTCTTTTCGAGCGGGCGCAGGAACCGATCATCGTCGGTCAGGCCGCGTACGCCAGCGCCTATCCCAATTCCTATTTCCCGCCCAACTACCCTTGGGAAGGCATAAATCAGATCAATGATCATTTCCTTCAGTTTGTGACCCTGGCCGGCGAGCCGGTGATTGTACCGACGGAACCTAAAGGGATTCACGACGAGATGGGCGCCTCATTTGACCCGGTCTACGGCCGCATGAGCGGCAACCTTGCAATGCAGCTGCCCAACCCCACCACCCTTAACGCGCTGCTGGTCCTGTATGGTTTTTCCGATATCCCGACCGAAACCATAGATAACTCCACCCAGGTAAACGTTCAAGTTCTACCCGACGCAACCACCGGCTTCAATAAAATCGCCGATGGCACACAAATCTGGAAAATATCGCACAACGGTGTCGATACCCATCCGATCCACTTCCATATCTTCGACGTGCAGTTGATCAACCGTGTTGGCTGGGATGGCCAAATTCTTATGCCGGAACCGAATGAACTGGGCTGGAAAGAAACCGTCAAGATCAGCCCGCTGGAGGATACCATCGTTGCCGTGCGGCCGCGCGCTCCTGCGCTTCCATTCGGCATTCCCAACAGCCTGCGTCCGCTCAACCCGGGAATTCCGATTGGTTCGCCGATGGGGTTCAACAGCGTTGACTGGCAGACCGGGCAGGCCAGAGTTCCGGCAGTCACCAATCAAATGTATGATTTCGGTTGGGAATACGTCTGGCACTGCCACATCCTGAGCCATGAAGAGATGGACATGATGCGCCCGATCGTGCTGAAAGTTGTAAGCAATATTCCGAATGCGCTGGTTCTGAGCGCAATCTCAAGTTCACCCACGCAGAACGATCTTTCCTGGACCGACCCCACACCGGTGAACTATGTAACGAGCGCCGGTTTTGGCGATCCTAAGGGAGAGATTGGGTTCCGCATAGAGCGGGCCACTGACGCTGGCGCCTTTGCCCCCATCGCATCAGCCCTGGCGAACGCGACCACCTTTACCGACTCGACGGCGGTCGCAGGCACGATGTACCGTTATCGAGTAGTTGCTTTCAACACTGCCGGCGATTCAGTTTCTAACATTGTGACGCTTGGAACGCCGATACCGGCGCCACCGACCGCTCCTTCAAACCTTGTCGCAACAGCAGGTCCTGCGGCTACGACTCCGGCGCCCGTAACACTAACGTGGACGGACAATGCCAGCAACGAAACAGGCTTCACCATCCAGAGGGCAACGAATGCCGGCTTCACAGCAGATCTCACGACCTTCACGGTTGGAGCGAACGTGACAGCATTTACCAACACCACGGCTGCAGCGGCAACAACCTACTTCTACAGGGTGGCAGCCGTCAATGCTCTTGGCAGCTCGGCCTGGTCCAATACGGCTCAGGTTACCACACCGGCCCTGATTCCACTGGCGCCGGCCAATCTGCGACTTGTAACGAGAAGCGCCACTTTCATCATAATGGCCTGGAACAACGTTGCCAATGAACAGGGATTCCGTATCCAGGTCAGTAGCAATGGTGGAGCGACCTGGACACAGGTCGGCCAGACGGCGGCCAATAGTCTGTCATTCCGAAACACCGGTCTTACCCGAAACACCACGTATCTCTACCGGGTGCAGGCTTTCAACGCGGTTGGTGTTTCCGCATTCTCAAACACGCTGAGCGCAACCACGCTTCCGTGACCCCAGATTGGCCGGTAAGGGGTTGCCCCTTGCCGGCCATTTCTCATCAGAAAGGATGGAGTTTATATGAAGCGCATAATTGTAATGATTATTTTGCTTGTTCAGATTGTAGTGGTGGGGACGGCACTGGCAGTGCCTGTAAACCTGGATTTCACTTCTGTTCCTGGCATAGATGTAACGACGAGCACAACATTTACTCTTAACGGAGTCACCATTAGTTACGATGATGGGGGAAGCGGAACCGATTTCGCCCATGTCGGACCCTCACAATTTACTGGAAACTCGGGTCCTGAACTCGCAGGAATTATTGGAGATACGGGTGGTAAACTCATCTTTGATTTCACTACATCGGCAACGGCGTTGAATATTGGTTTCACACTTTTGGAGGCAGTTTCGACTACCCCACAAGTCTCTGACGCCTTGATCGTGCTGTACTTCTATGATAATGGAAATTTACTTGGTATTACAACAACTCCAGCGGATTTCTTCGCATCCGATCCGACCGCAGATCCGACACTGGGTCTAGCCAGCGGAATTTTAGCTTACAGCGGTACCGCCTTCGACCATGCGGAGCTTTTCTTTTCAACCGAAGCCGCCTCAATTTTCGCTATAGAGAATATGAGCTATGAACCGGTCCCAGAGCCAGGGACGATTGTCCTCCTGGCTGCCGGCCTGATTGGATTAGGTGTTTTGAGGTTCAAGCGCCAAAGGTGTTGATGCAGCATTTCGGTTCAGCGGGGAGGGATTCCTCCCCGCTGAACCAGCAACTTACCAATCTCAAAGGAAATTGCGAAATATGAAAAGAATCGTATTGCTGCTTTTCGGGCTTCTGATTATGGCATCTTCTGGGGCACTGGCCGCGCAACCTGAGGATGTAACGCGTGCTCCGACATGTCATCAGTGCGGCATGGACCGTGACAAATTCAGGTATAGCCGCACGGTTATAGAATTTTTGGACGGCTCGACAGTTGCCAACTGTAGCCTGCATTGCGCCGCAGTCGAACTCGCCACTTCAATCGACAGGATCCCGGTGAAAATCGGCGTTGCCGACTACAACAGCAAGGCTATCATTGATGCCGATGATGCTTTCTGGGTACTGGGCGGCAACAAAAAAGGCGTCATGACCAACAAAGCCAAGTGGGCCTTTGCCGAGCAGAGCGCGGCCAAGAAGTTCATCCAGGCAAATGGCGGCAGCATTGTTACCTTCGACGAGGCAATCAAAGCCGCTTATGAGGACATGTATCTGGACACGAAAATGATCCGCGAATTCAGAATGATGATGCGGTCTAAACACAAAGAAGATGCTCATGCGCATTGATGCCGCTCATCTTGCAGATGATTGCCGACAGGAGAACTGACTGTATGAAACGCTTTATATTTGCAGCCGTACTTGCTCTTTGCCTGGGAATTTCAGGCCCAATTTGCCTTTTCGCGGCTCCGGCGCCCGGCGTCAAAGTCGGATATCAACCGCTCACTAAACCCGGGGAGAAGGTTCTCTTCGATGCCGATCATTATCTGACCTATGGCTTTGACAAACCGCCCAAGCTCGGCACGGCCATCATGAGGGTGGAAATTTTCAGCCGCGACGGAAAACGGGATACCTCGTTCACGGTCAAGGGGGATGCGGATATGCCCTCCATGAGAGGCGCCCACAGCACTGGTGAAAAAGCATATTCCCTCTCCGCAAAAGGGGTCTATCTCATGCCGGTTCGACTGGTCATGCCTGGTGATTGGGAAGTCTCCTTTACAATTATCAAAAACGGAAAAACGATCTACCGCGGCTCTTATCTATTTGATCTTTAGTCCGTCTGCGTCGTGCCAATAAACAGCCTTTACTATTTCAAATAAGGCGATGTTGACTAATGCATCGTACTACACACGGAGTCAAACTGATGCGCCCCATGCTTCGATGCTTGATGGTTGTCTGTTTCCCGGCGTTACTCCTTATTTTTGCCTTTTCCACTCCGCTGCTCGCCGCCATCAGCTGTGAACTGAACTATCCTGCCAGCGATATAGCCAGGCTTTTCCCGGATTCAAACGACTTCAAGACAACCTACTTCTCTTTTTCGACGCGGGGGGGCGATCCTCTACTGCGAAAGGTTGAAAAACGCCTCGGCGGCATGCCGGCTCTCTACGCCCCCCTGGATGTTCCCTACGTAATCTACGAAATATACAAAGGGAAGAAGCAAGTCGGCTATGTCCATGGCGTCAATCAGAAGGGGCAGTTCGGAGTATTGGAGGTGTTTGTCTCCCTGGACATGAAAGGTACGATCAAGGCATTTTATCTCCAGAGAATCTCTGGACCCTGGGGCAGGAAATTTACCATTCCCAAGTTTGGCAAACAGTTTGTGGGGCTGGATCTCATGGATTTTGAACAATACGATCCTGTGACAGCCAAAGGGAGTGGCAAGGTTGCGTCAATCTCAAATCCGGCCCCAGAGGCAAAGACTGATTTTTCGGGTATTCTTCGTGCGTTGAAAAAAAACCTGATTCTGATGGATGAATTTTTCTATTCCACAGAAAAGATGGCCAAATAATCAGCAAAATCCGGATTGTCTACAAAAATCTTCTGCGGAAAAAGGCACGTACCTTCCTGACTCTGGTAGGCATTATGCTGATTTTATAGTCTTTACCGGAAGTCAGTATGGAGTATTTTTTCTATGGCACGACACATGAGATTGCCCCGCCGCTTAATCGCAAGTGTGCTTGGCCTGCTTTTTCTAGCCATCATCTTCAGCCCGTTGGCCAATCTCGGCCTGCACTCAGCAATCATCGCACATGCAACTAACGGGGAATGCAGCGGTGATTGTGACATCTGTGGCTGCTCACCGGAGCGCAGGGCAACACATACTTGTTGCTGCTGGCTCAAAAAGCTGAAAAATCATCCAGACCACAAAGAAAAGATAGCTGGCTGCTGTTTAAAAAACAAAAAAGCGCAAACCAGTATCTTATCCGGCGCCTGCCCGTGCGGAAGCGGTAAACAACTCGCCTTGTGGGGCAAGGAAGAGCTCCAGGTACTGCCGTATCACTTCAACGGAGGTATCGCTCTTCTCCGCAAGGGTACATTTTCCCATC
The DNA here is from genome assembly GCA_041672425.1 of Pedobacter sp. Lineage (GTDB taxonomy): Bacteria > Desulfobacterota > Desulfuromonadia > Geobacterales > Pseudopelobacteraceae > JACPFJ01. Next base: position 9,421 of record JBAYZR010000117.1, read on the forward strand.
AACTACCGGATCGACTCGTCAGTCGTAGCGTCAGGCCCCCGGTACCACCCCCAGAACTCTCCACTCGGTCGTAATACCCTTTATCCTAGAAAAAGCAGTTCATTACCGCAAAGACGCAAAGTTCGCAAAGAATTCAGATGGTTAACAAATACAATGTTGTCACCTTTTAGGTTAGAACCATTTTCCAATCATCGTG
>JBAYZR010000118.1:0-9607 GCA_041672425.1 Pedobacter sp.
GCTGCCGGTTCGCAGCCCCCCGCTGGTGGTGGAGCCGGGCAGCACCAGAATGATATTGCTGCCAATGCTGGCGATCTGCTGGGATATGACATAGCTGGCCCCTGATCCGACCGCCATCATGGCGATCACGGCGGCTATGCCGATAATGATGCCCAGCATGGTCAGAAACGAGCGCATCTTGTTGGTGCGCAGTGCTCTGAGAGCAATTTTGAGGGTCTGAAGGAAATCCATTATTGTGTGTCACTTATGATAAGTCCGTCGCGGAAGGTAATTCTGCGCCCGGCGTAATCGGCTACATCAGCCTCGTGGGTAACCATGATAATGGTGATGCCCTGCTTATGGAGGGTCGTAAAAAGCGTCATAATCTCTGCGCTGGTGGCACTATCCAGATTACCTGTCGGCTCGTCGGCCAGGATCACTGCGGGGTCGTTGACCAGTGCCCTGGCAATGGCCACGCGCTGTTGCTGGCCGCCGGAGAGCTGACTGGAGTGATTGAACTCCTTGCCGGTCAAGCCGACCTGTTCCAGAGCCGCCATGGCTTTTGTCTTGCGTTCCTTCGAGGGTAGGCCGGCGTAGACCAATGGCAGTTCAACATTTTCCACCGCCGGGGTACGGGCCAGCAGGTTGAATCCCTGGAAGACAAATCCGAGTTTTCCGTTGCGGATATTTGCAAGCTTGTCCGGGGGCATACTACCCACGTCGAGTCCGTCCAGCAGGTATTCTCCCGAGGTAGGGCGATCCAGGCAGCCCAGGATATTCATGCAGGTGGACTTGCCACTGCCCGAAGCACCCATGATTGCCACGAACTCACCCTCGGCCACGCTGAAGGAAACCCCTTTGAGTGCCTCGAACTGCTGGTCTCCCATGATAAAGACACGGCGGATATTGGAAAGTGCGATGACGGCGTTCATCTAAAACGGTCGCCCCATCGGCGAACTACTCGCTTTTTTCTTTGTGTCGCCTCCGACCTGCTCGATGATAACTTCGGCCCCTTCCTTCAGTGTCCCTTCCAGCAGTTCAATACTGGTGTTGTTGGCGATGCCGGTCTTTACCGGCACGGCAACCGGCTTGTTATCTTTGAGAATGTAGACCTGTAGGCCGTTGCCACCCTTGCGACCGCCTGATTTTTCGCCACCTTCACGAGGAGCGTCGGTTTGACGTTTCTCTTTCGGCTCATCCACATTGGACTTTGGTTTGAAGCGCAGGGCCACTGGCGGCAATTTGAGTACATCATCCTTTCTGGCCACCTCAACAGAAACATTGGCAGTCATGCCCGGCTTCAGCTTCAGGTCTCCGTTGTCGACGTTTACCACTACCACATATGTGACCACATTCTGGGTAATGACCGGAGCATCGCGGATCTGCACGACCTTGCCCTTGAAGGATTGCTCGGGATAGGCGTCAACGGTGAAGCTGGTCTTCTGGTCAAGTTTGATACGGCTGATGTCGGCCTCATCCACACTGACTTCGATCTGCATCTTGGTCAGGTCCTTGGCGATGGTGAACAGAGTCGGCGTCTGAAAGGAGGCCGCCACGGTCTGACCCACGTCAATCGTACGGGAAATGACTACCCCGTCCACTGGCGAACGAATGACCGAATAGTTCAAGTTGGTGCGAGACTGCATGAGTGAGCCACGGGTCTGAGCCAGAGTGCCCTCTGTCGCCTTGAGCGCTGCCTTGGCCGACTGCCATGCAGTCTCGGCAACATCGTAATCCCCTTGGGAAATTATACCGTCTGCCAACAGTTTTTTATTCCTTTTCATGGTACGTTCAGCGTCATCCAAGGTGACCTTGGCCTTTTGCAGATTGGCCTCGGCGCTCAGGTAATTGCCGTGGGACTGTTCCACAGCCGCCTTGAACAGTGACGGATCAATTTCGGCAATCGGCTGCCCTTTTTTAACTCGCGAATTGTAGTCCACATATAGTTTCTGGATGGTGCCGGAGACCTGGGTACCCACTTGAACGGTGGTTACGGCGCTCAGGTTACCGGTGGCCGAAACGGTGGAGACGATTGTACCGCGCTTTATCTTGGCAGTTTTGTATGTTATCTCCGGCGTGCGCTTGAAATAAACAAAAACGGCAATAGCAGCCACCATGAGAACGAGTGCGGCAATCAGCAGAATCTTTTTCATGAAATACTCACAACGTAGGGATTTATATATATTCAGACGTGAATGATAACAGAAAAGTTACAAAAAAAAAGCCCCATGTCCGCAGACCGGGGCTTTTTCGTTGTCTGCCCGCCGCAATCAGGCGACGGGCCAACTAGGGCAACCCTCTTTGCAGTGGGAAACCGGGCGAATTCTGAATCTTGCAGTCCACATAGTCGGGGTTCTCCTTTCGTTGATAATTTATTTCCTAACAGGACAATTTTTATCTTAAACCAATCTGGAAATTTGTCAACCAAAAATAAACGCATGAAAGATCAAACATAAGCCTGGATAAACAGACCGCCAACCTCGGCAAAAACCGAAGTCAGCGGTCTGTTGTCACAGCATTTTTAAAGTGCCACGTTTCCCCTCTATTACATCATGCCGCCCATTCCACCCATGCCGCCCATACCACCAGGCATACCGCCACCCATGCCGCCACCATCTTCCTTCGGCTTCTCGGCGATCAGCGCCTCGGTGGTCAGCATCAGACCAGCGATAGAGGAAGCATTCTGGAGAGCATAGCGGGAGACCTTGGTAGGATCGATGATACCGGCCTGTAGCATGTCGACATATGTATCGTCGGCAGCATTGTAACCAAAGGCGTCCTTGCCGTTTTTGACCTTGTCAACCACGATGGATGCGTCGATACCGGCGTTCTCGGCGATCTGGCGGATCGGGGATTCCAGGGATACCCTGACTACGTTAACACCGAACTGCTGCTCGGTTTCCAGTTTGAGACCATCCAGTGCACTGAGTGCGCGGATGTAAGCAACACCGCCACCAGGGACAATACCCTCGTCAACAGCAGCACGAGTTGCATGCAGGGCATCTTCCACGCGGGCTTTTTTCTCTTTCATCTCAACTTCGGTAGCTGCGCCGACCTTGATAACGGCAACGCCGCCAACCAACTTGGCAAGGCGTTCCTGGAGTTTTTCCTTGTCGTAATCGCTAGTGGTCTCTTCAACCTGGGCACGGATCATCTTAACGCGGCCTGAAATCGCATCTTCCTTGCCGCCGCCATCAATGATGGTAGTGTTGTCCTTGTCAATGGTGATGCGTTTGGCTGTGCCAAGCATATCCATGGTGGTCTGATCGAGTTTGAAGCCGACCTCCTCGGAGATAACCTGTCCACCGGTCAGTACCGCAACATCTTCCAGCATGGCCTTGCGGCGATCACCGAAGCCGGGGGCCTTGACGGCACAGACGTTCAGAACACCGCGCAGCTTGTTCACCACCAGGGTTGCCAGAGCTTCGCCGTCGATGTCCTCGGCGATGATCAACAGCGGACGACCGGACTTGGCGGTCTGTTCCAGAACCGGGAGCAGATCCTTCATATTGGAGATTTTCTTGTCATGGATCAGGATCATGGCGTTCTCAAGGGTCGCCTCCATACGCTCCGGATCGGAAACAAAGTAAGGAGAGAGGTAGCCACGGTCGAACTGCATTCCTTCGACAGTCTCAAGGCTGGTTTCCATGGACTTGGCTTCTTCCACGGTGATAACGCCTTCTTTGCCGACCTTTTCCATGGCCTGCGCAATGATGTCGCCGATGGTCTTGTCGTTGTTGGCGGAGATGGTGCCGACCTGGGCGATTTCCTTGTGGTCTTTGATCGGCTTGGAAATCTTTTTCAACTCCTCTACAATGGCCTCAACAGCCTTGTCGATGCCGCGCTTGATTTCCATAGGGTTATGGCCGGCAGCCACAAGTTTGGATCCCTGCTTGTAGATGGCCTGCGCCAGAACAGTGGCAGTTGTTGTACCATCGCCTGCAACGTCGGAGGTCTTGGAAGCAACTTCCTTGACCAGCTGTGCGCCCATGTTCTCGAACTTGTCTTCCAGTTCAATCTCTTTGGCAACGGTTACGCCGTCCTTGGTGATCAGCGGCGCGCCGTAGGATTTGTCGATAACAACGTTGCGGCCTTTGGGGCCAAGGGTTACTTTTACCGTATCGGCGAGGATATTTACGCCCTTCAGGATAGCGTTGCGTCCTTCCTGGTCAAACTTGATGATCTTTGCACCCATTCGTGTCTTCCTCCATTTATATTAGTTTTATGTTTTTCAGAACCATCTTTATTCGACAACAGCCAATATATCATCCTCACGCATCATCAGGAAATCGGCGCCATCGACCTTGATTTCTGTACCGGCATATTTGCCGAACAGCACTACGTCGCCAACCTTGACATCCAGCGGAAGAACCTTACCATCTTCGGTTTTCTTACCGTTGCCAACAGCCACGATCTCGCCGCGCTGCGGTTTCTCTTTGGCGGTTTCGGGAATAAAAAGCCCCCCGGCGGTTTTAGTCTCTTCTTCAACCCTCTTGACAATGATACGATCCTGTAGCGGTCTCAAATTCATGTTGTCCTACTCCTTTCTATCTCTTGGTGGTGTTATGTATCTCTTTCAATGTTAGCACTCACAGCGATTGAGTGCTAACATTGAAAAATATAACCAGCGCAGATACAAAAATCAAGGGGTTGCTGAAAATTTTTACAGAGTAGGCTATCAAGCTCCATTTAGCGTATCCCCCAAGTTGGCTGGCTACTGTTGCCCTTGCCTTTGCTGACCCTGATTTGGCCGCTGCCGTCAGACCGCATAACGTAGATCGCTTCACCCCCCCCGAGCTTGGAGCTAAAGGTGATGAAACGCCCGTCAGGCGACCAGGCAGGATTCTCACTGCTTCCTGTGCTGGTCAACTCGGAATCGCTGCTACCGTCAATATTGATCGTGTAGATCTGGAACCCGTTGTTCTGCATGCGGGCATAGGCAATTTTATCTCCTTTGGGCGACCAGCGCGGATTGACGTTGTAGCTGCCTGTAGTTGTCAGGCGGTGTACATTGCTGCCATCGGCATTCATTATGAATATCTGCGGCTTTCCGAGCCGGTCGGAAACAAAGGCAATCTGTTTTCCGTCCGGCGACCAGGTGGGAGAAACCTCAATCGCCGGGTTAACGGTCAGTCGCATCGGATTCTTGCCGTATTTGGAAATGGTGTAGATTTCAGCATCGCCGTCCTTGCTCAACGACAGGGCGATTCTTGATCCATCGGGCGACCAGGCGCCCGTAATGTTGAGTCCTTCGTATCTGGAAAGTGAAACTTCCGCGCTATTGGAGAGAAGGCGCTTGTAAAGGTCAGGGTTGCCGTGCTTGTAGGATGTGAAGACGATTTCATGTCCATCCGGGGAAAAGTCGGGATTGAGATTGATGGAACGGTTCTTGGTCACCTGTAGCAGATTGTGGCCGTCCCAATCCATTACGGCAATTTCTTTGTTGCCGGTTTGGGTGGTGACAAAGGCAATTCGAGTAGTGAAACAGCCTTTTTCGCCGGTAATCGCCAAGAGGATTTCATCAGCAAAGGAGTGGGCGAAACGGCGCAGATCCCTGGTCTTTCCCAGATAACGTCTGGCGGTCATCATCTTGCGGTTTGGCACGTCGTAAAGCCGAAACTCAACTGTCAGATCGTCTCCTTTGATGCTGTACTCACTGCGCACCAGCAGGTCAAATCCTCCGGCCGTCCAGGATACGAAATCGGCATCAATCAGGGTGATGCCGCCGGGTAATGGCAGTTGTTCCCGGGTTTCTGCAATGGCGGCGCCGGACATGTTCATGTCGAAGGTGAGAACATCACTCATCTCCTTTGCCGCAGTGACGGCAGGAGCTGCATCCAGACTATGGGGGGAGGCCACGGCAAGCCTGAGCTGATGATTACCGGGCGCGGTCACCTCAATGTATCCGGTCTGGGCAGTGAGTATGGCTGGAAATGTCAGCAGGATCAACAGGAGGAAGATGATTCTCATTGCGTATGGTCTCGTTTCAGTCACGGTTTTTTCTGCGAAATACCTTGGGGCTTGAAGACAAATATCCCTTCGAATAACCTGTGATTTGGCGGTGGAGTAAACTTCTCACCAGCCAGATCGATTGCACGCAGTACGGAGATCTCGAAAGCCCGGTCGCCACTGCTCCTCTCTGCCTTCCGCCGGGACAGTTTCCCGTCGCTGTCAATAAATATGCGGACCACCATTTCAGGGTTTTTGCTGGAGTAGCTGATAGTTTCGCGGAATGCATCTTGCAGACGCGACTGAATATAAGCGGTATAATCGCTTCCGGCATCCTTGCCGTTAGCAGCGGGCATACCAGCCCTGCCGCTGCCCGATTTAACCCTGTCGCGAAGTCGCGCCAACGCCTCTTCCTGCTGCTGGGCCTCAACCTTGCTCTCAAGTTTGGCCATCTTCTCGGCAAAGGTCTCTGATTCAGAGTGGGCTGCATTCCCTTTTATCGCCGACTTTGCAACCTTTCCCGCCACATCCGGTTTTGACGGTGTTGGCAAGACCATGGATCTTTCCTTTATTCGTGGAGGGGGCGCCTTTTCCGTGTCGTTCCCTTTCTGGTTTGGGCTGCCTGCGCCGGGAGACGCCACGGGGAGGTTGACCACGTCGACGTAATAGATTTCCTGCCTTATCATGGGGGGGGTAAACCGGCTCCACCACAGCGCCAACAAAAAAACCGTCAGGTGAATGACGGTGGAAACAATAAAGCTGACACCGAGGCCGGAGTCTTTTGTGGCTTGCCGTGAGGACATTATTTCTGCGAGGATTCCGTCACCATGCCGAGCCGCTCAATACCGGCTCCCTTGATGTCGGCCATGGCCTTGACAACCTCGCCATACGGAACGCCGGCATCAGCCTTAAGGAAAACCTCTTTCCTGGCCCGTGAGACAAACATGGTGGAAAGCCTGTTGCGCAAGTCGGCAGCCGGGATCTCGTCCTTGTTGATAAAGATCTTGCCGTTTTTATCAACAGTTACAACCACTGACTCCTCGGGCGGGGTCATGGCCTTGGCATCCGCCTTGGGCAGGTTGACCTGTACCCCCTGCTGCATCATCGGAGCGGTTACCATGAAAATAACCAACAGTACCAGCATGACGTCTACCAGCGGGGTGACGTTGATTTCGGCCATCACGCTTCTGTTATCATTATGTCCTCCCATGGCCATGGCTTATTTCCCCGCAATGTTACGTTGCACGATGTTGAGAAACTCGGTGGAGAAGCTGTCCATCTCCTTGATCAGAACGCGTATCTTGTGCTGAAAGTGGTTGTAGGCCATGACGGCGGGGATAGCGGCCACCAGGCCGATAGCGGTGGCGATCAACGCTTCGGCAATACCAGGGGCTACAACAGCCAGTGAAGCGGAGCCGGTTCTGCCGATACCCTCGAAGGCGGTCATGATGCCCCAGACCGTGCCGAACAGCCCGATAAAGGGGGAGGTGGACCCGGTGGTGGCCAGAAAAGTCGTGTATTTTTCCAGGCGGGTGATCTCGGAGTTTGTGGCGCGCCGCAGGGCGCGTGAAACATTCTCAACGCCTCCCAGATCCGTGCTGAGCGAGCTGTTGTCGGTTTTGCCATTTCCGTTCTCAACCACCTTTTTTAGTTCGCCGTACCCTTCGTTGAAGAGCACTGTCAAAGGGGAGTTGACGAAACGGTCCACCTGGGAGGCGATAGCATCAAAACGCTTGGACTTCCAGAAGAAGTCCATAAAACGCTCGGATTCACTATTGGCGCGATGGATCTGGAAGAACTTGAACAGGATGATGGCCCAGGAAAACACCGAGAATAAACCCAGCAGGATCAGAACGAGTTTGACAACAATGCCAGCGTTGGTCAATAAGGCCACAAAAGCACCTCCGAATGGATGAATTAAAACAAAAACGTAGCCCTAACAGGTGGTCAAGTCAAGCCGAAAAAAGAAGGGAATCAGTAGCACTCCGGTTTACGGTCGTTAAAACAGGGGATTTGGGCGCGCCAGTCATCCATGACCCGCATGTCCAACAGAGCGATGATTTCACGCTCTTCCTCACCCGCCTCGGCCAGTACCTCGCCCTTTGGATTAATGATCATGCTCATACCAAAGAAGTCCAGTTTACCCACCAAACCACAGGCATTGGCCGATACGACGAAAAGTTGGTTTTCAATGGCGCGAGCCCGCAGCAGAGTCCGCCAATGCTCCTCCCGCGGCTTTGGCCACTGGGCAGGTACGCAAATCACCTGGGCGCCAACCAGCGCCAGACGGCGGGAGAGTTCTGGAAAGCGCAGGTCGTAGCAGATGATCACACCAATCTTGCCGATGGAAGTGTCGGCCAGGAGCCAGTGGTCGCCTCCAGAGAAGGCACGGTCCTCACCCAGAAGGGAGAAGAGGTGGATCTTGCGATAAAACCCCGCCAGTCGACCATTGTCGATGACATAGGCAGTGTTGAAGACCTTATCGCCATTGGGTTCGGGCATACTCCCGCATATAACCAGCTTGAGCTGGCGGGATAGCTCCAGCAACTCATCAACGATAGTGGCTGTACGCAGGGCCAGCTCGTTCAGCTGCTTGTAGGCAAAGCCGCTGGACCACATCTCCGGCAGCACCACCAGCTGTGCCCCTTGATCGGCTACGCGTTTGAGAGCTGTGCGGACATAGGCCAGATTGGCGTCTACATCACCTTGTTTGACGTTGAACTGGATGGCAATTGCGTTAATGGTCATGGTAGCTCCCTATGCTGTCAATGGCAGGTCTTTAAGAATTGTCATTTTATGTTATCCTGGTTTTGTAGTCATTCAAAAAGTGCATAATCAAGGAGGAAGATCCAATGACAGAAAACAAATTTATCCCGTCGATAGACATGAGGCTCAGTTCGCTGCTGGAATTAAACCGCAGAATTGAATTGGAGCTGGAAACCCGGAATAAGGCCCAAAAATGCGGGCCAACCATCACTATTTCACGCGAGTTTGGCTGTGAAGCCTATCCTGCGGCGGAACGTCTGCGGGAACTCCTTGAAAAGAAGAGCGGTGAAACCTGGGTGTTGATGGATAAGGCGCTACTGGAGCAGGTTGCCTGCAATCACAGCCTTTCAGAGGATATCCTGAAGAAATTGGGAGAAAAAAACCATTTTCTTGACGAGATGCTGGCAACATTCTCGCCACGTTGGAAAAGTGATAAGGACTATTTTCGGCTGCTCTGCCGTCAAATTATTTCCCTGGCCAGTGTTGGAAACGTTATCATAGTGGGGCGAGGAAGCGCCTTCATCACCCAGTCTTTGAAAAATTGTCACCACTTTCGTATGTTTGCCTCGCAGAAGTACAAGATCTGTTCTATTGCGCGCCGACTCAACATATCCAGCGAGGAAGCAGAGAAAATGATAGTTACAAAGCAGCGGCAACGGGACACGTTCATACGTGATTTCCTTGACCGGGATGCCCATGACCTTAGTGTCTACAATCTGGTCTTCAACAACGACAAAAACAGTCCTGAAAAAATCTCCAGTACGATCCTGGAGTATGTCCTGTCGGCTTAGGAGCTGTAAATAAATGACTTGGTTATATTGCGCTCAGATTCGGGTCAGATTTGGCTGAACTGATTGAGGCAAACCGCAGACGTAGCAGAGCTACGTTGAGGATTTGGTGATTGAAGTTCGGT
>JBAYZR010000119.1:0-9568 GCA_041672425.1 Pedobacter sp.
GCGTTACGACTCCACTTCAAATCAGTCCTTCTACGCCGTGGATTCCTCCGAGGGCACATGGAATACCGGTCGCGAAGAATTCCCGAATCTTGGCTACAAGCCGCGTCACAAGGAAGGTTACTTCCCTTGCTCACCTGTTGACTCACATAATGATCTGCGAAACGAAATGGTCATGGAGCTACAGAAGGTTGGCATCCGGGTTGAATGCCAGCATCATGAAGTAGCCACCGGTGGTCAGGCTGAGATCGACATGCGTTTTTCCTCGCTGGTCGATATGGCGGATCAGTTGCAGTGGTTCAAGTACGTCATCAAAAATGTTGCCTACCGTAATGGCAAGACCGCAACCTTTATGCCCAAGCCGCTTTACGGCGACAACGGTTCCGGGATGCATTGCCACCAATCTATCTGGAAGGACGGCCAGAACCTGTTTGCCGGTGACAAATACGGTGGGCTTTCCCAGATGGCTTTATACTACATTGGCGGCATCATCAAACATGCCAAGGCTCTTTGCGCCATCACCAACCCGACCACAAACTCCTACAAACGTCTGGTGCCAGGCTTCGAGGCTCCGGTGAACATGGCGTACTCCAGCCGTAACCGTTCTGCTGCGCTTCGTATTCCTATGATGTCCACCAATCCAAAGACAAAGCGCGTTGAATACCGCACCCCTGATCCATCCTGCAATGGTTACCTTGCCTTTGCCGCTATGCTGATGGCCGGTCTTGACGGCATTGAAAACAAGATTGATCCAGGCCAACCGCTGGACAAGGATATCTACGGTCTTTCACCCGAAGAACTCAAGCATATCCCTTCTGCTCCAGGTAGCCTGGAAGATGCCCTTGATTGCCTTAGGGAAGACCACGAGTTCCTGCTCAAGGGTGATGTTTTTACCCCTGATGTTATCGAGAAATGGATCGAGTACAAGACTGAAGCCGAAGTCAATCCGGTCCGTATGCGTCCGGTGCCGCTCGAGTTCGAACTGTATTACGATATTTAAAACTTCCATTTACAAAACTGTATAAAAAGGCGGGAGCGATTCCGCCTTTTTGTATTTCCACGCCTCTATATTCCAATTTTGTTGACTATTGCTGTTCGTCTGATACAAATTAATGAAGCATATTGTTATACAACGCTGCGAGGGGCATGGTATGAAATTGATCTTCATGGTGGTCATGTTTGTTGCTCTGACATTGAAGGGTTCCTTGTCATATGGAGCGCCTGTAAACCACGTTGGAATCGTTAAATCTGTGATAGGAGAGGTTGTAGTCGTCAGAAACGACCAGTCAATTAAGGCTGAGCCCAACATGAAGCTTCTGGTGGATGATATAGTTCAAACGGGTGTGAACGGCAAAGCGGGTCTAATCCTTGAAGACGATACGGTAATTTCCTTAGGGTTAAACAGTAGTATTGTTATTAAGGATTTCATATTTAAGCCGAATGAAAAGAGGTTGTCTTTCGTTGCAAGGGTTTTAAAAGGTACAGTTGCATATTTATCCGGTCAGATTGCCAAACTGGCGCCAAATTGTGTGCGCATTGAAACTCCGAACGCTATTATCGGAATTCGCGGCACTCACGTCCTGATACAGGTCGATTGAAGATAATTCTGCATTATGTAACATTCTAAAGCTAGCTGCGAGACCATTGGATGGGAGGCGAAATATGGGCAAGATGGGACGACTTGCAGCGCTTGTTATTCTGATTGCTTTGTCCAGTGGTTGTGCCAGGAAGTCTATGGTTGCCCTGGCGCCCGACCCAGATGGCAAAACAGGAAGCATCACCGTCAGCAATGATGGCGGCAGTGTTGCATTAGACAAGCCTTACCAGGCAACCACTATCGGTGATGCGAAGGAGCAGCCAGGTCCGCCGGAAAACCTCGGCAAAGAAGCTCTCGACAAAAAATTTGCAGATGCCCTCTCCATTCAACCCCAATGTCCGCTCCATATCGTGCTTTATTTTGATAAAAATACGACCCTTACCCCTGATTCCGCAAAGCTTTTACCTGATATCATCAAAGCTATTCAAGAACGGAACTCGACATATATCTCAGTTGTTGGCCATACTGATACTGTTGGCGCCAAGGAATACAACACTACGTTGTCGAGTAATAGAGCCTTGGCAGTCAAAGATCTGCTGGTTAAACTGGGAATTGAATCGAATGCCATTCAGACCACGTCTCATGGCAAAGAGAATCTTTTGATTCCGACCGAGGACAACGTAAACGAACCGAGAAATCGTCGAGTTGAGGTAGTTGTCAGATAGCCAATTAATATGGATCTTCAGGAACCCATTCATAACCAGCGCCGATTGACCAGGATGTTACTATTCGGTGGTCTGCTTTTCAGTGTTGTCATTTGTGTGATTTACCTCATTCAACCCGCCTTTGTAAACTCTACAAACAATAGAACAACCGATGTCGTTATGTCCTTTGCACAAGCACAACCTGCTTCAGGTTCTGTTGTCATTGTTGATATTGATGAAGGCAGCCTGGCAAAGTATGGCCAATGGCCTTGGCCCCGCAACCGCCTCGCACAACTGCTTCGCATAATCAGTATGTCAGGAGCAGCCAGTATTGGACTTGATCTGATCCTTGCTGAAGCAGACCGTACTTCACCCGCGAATCTTCAATCCAACATAAATCTCAAGAACGGATACCACACCATCACATCTCGCAGCCGAAGCAGCGTATTGAACAATGATGATGACTTGGCTGACACCTTGGCCAAGGGGCCAATTGTTCTTGGATTCGATTTCTTGTTCAAGGACAACTCAAAACCAGAGACATCTTGCAGCCTGCACCCTCCAGGCATTGCCTGGATCAACAAATCAAATGCAGGTCAAATTCCAACCAGCTTTTTCAGAGCCAAGAGTGTTGTCTGCAACCGTCAGATGTTCACCGATGCGGTGGCGCATTCGGGATTTTTGAACGCAACACCAGATGCAGATGGCACTCTGAGACGTATACCAATGCTGATCGAGTTTGAGGGCAATCTCTATCCCTCCTTAACGCTGGCAATGCTAATGCAATACGCGAATAGCAGCCAGATCAGTGTTCTACAGAGGGAAAGCAGTCGCCTTGACCTGATCGTGGGTAACAGATCAATAATTACTGACGATCAGGGCAATATGATTGTGCAATTCTCTCGTCGGGCTGAAGCAACACCCAGAATTTCAGCTGCTGACCTTCTCCGCGGGAAAATTCCATCGGACCAACTTAAAAACAAGATCATTCTCGTCGGATCCTCGGCTGCGGGTTTGGATTACATGTATAGAACTCCAAACAGCCCAGTTCAAACATATATGGACATCCATGCTCAAGTACTTAACAATTTACTGACCGGGCAACAGGTCATCCGGACAAGAGAATTTCTGTTGTGGGAAATACTGGCCAGTCTGTTTTTAGCACTCTGTGCCTGCCTGGCCATAGCCAGGATGAGTATTCTGCCGAGTGCGGCAGTATGTGTAACAATGCTGGCCGGAAGCTGGATCAGCATGGTGTACATCTTCCGAGCCCAGGGGTATCTGTTTTCACCCTTACTGCCAAGCATTCTGGTCACTCTCAACTATGTCACTCTCACCATATTCAAGACCTGGAAAATCCAGGTAGCTACTCGTAAAAAAGCTGATGACACCATGGTGCAGTTGAAATCCAGCGAAAAGAATCTGACTTCAATTGTCAAGGCAGTGCCGGATGTAATCTTTCGTCTGGACCCCACTGGTTGCATTACTTTTATCAGTCCTTCCATCTCGAAATATTCAGCTTCTCCCGACGCACTCATCGGTCAATCTATATTTGTTTTAGTTATACCGGAGGATTTGGAGAAAGCAAAATACCGCCTAAATGAAAAAAGGACGGGAGAACGGGCCACCCGTGATCTGGAACTGCGCCTGCTGCTACGGAGTAAATTTAATGTTAGTGCTGATGAACCGGGACATTTTAGAGTTACAGCGGAAGGAGTTTATCAAGATGAAACTCCCAGATCCTGCGGATTCATCGGCACGCAGGGGATTATTCACGATATTACGGAGCAAAAGAAACTGGAGGAAAAGCTACAGAATGCTCAAAAAATGGAAACGATCGGGAACCTTGCTGCTGGTGTTGCCCATGATTTGAACAACATTCTGAGTGGCCTGGTTACCTATCCCGAACTTATCATGATGGATTTACCTGCGGACAGTCCACTGCGCAACAAAATAAAGCTCATTCAACAATCCGGTCAGAGGGCAGCGGCAATCGTACAGGATTTGCTGACATTGGGCCGGCGTGGCGTAAAATCAAATGCAGTAGTTAATATAAACATAATTATTCTGGAATACCTTGCTTCACTCGAATTTAAAACCGTACTGCAACATCACAGTAATACGACCCTGGAAAACTACCTTGCACCTGACATACTCAACATCATGGGTTCCAGGTCACATCTGTTAAAGGTGATCATGAACCTACTGATCAATGCTGCCGAAGCAATGCCTGCTGGCGGAATAATCAAGATCTCTTCGTTTAACAAGTATCTCGACACATCATATTCGGGGTATGAAGAGATTCCCTCGGGTGAGTATGTTTGCATCAGTATCGATGATCAAGGCATTGGCATTTCAGAAGAAGACCAACGCAGGATTTTTGAACCGTTTTACAGCAAAAAAACGATGAAACGAAGTGGATCAGGACTGGGGATGACCATTATCTGGACCACAATAAAAGACCATCTTGGATATATAGACATCCAGAGCCGGGAAGGCTATGGGACCAGTTTCGTGATCTATATGCCTGCCTGCCGAGATCAAACTGAAGCCTCGAACCATCGCAATGTTCTGGAGGAGTATGTCGGTACAGAGCATGTGCTGGTCGTGGATGATATTCCTGAGCAACGGCAGATTGTCACCAGTATGCTTACGAAACTTGGCTATGCGGTATCATCTTGTGGTAGCGGTGAAGAAGCAGTGGAATTTTTACGGACTAAAAATGCCGATTTAGTTGTACTCGATATGATCATGCCTGGCGGAATTGACGGTCTTGAAACATATGTGCGGCTAAACGGGATACGTCCAGGACAGAAAGCAATTATCACCAGTGGCTTTTCCGAATCGGAAAGGGTCAAGTCGCTTCAACAATTGGGTGCAGGGGCTTATGTCCAAAAACCGTATACGTTGGAAAAACTTGGCATTGCAGTAAGACAGGAACTTGACCGGGGATAGAGCATTGAGGGCTAAGAACCGGCGCCAAAACTATTTTTCAGGGATAATGGACTTGGAATAACCTGACTCGAACCAAGCTACTTCAACCCGTACAGCTGGCGATAGGTCGCAGCCGAGGCGTAGACCTTCTTGACGTAATCCCGAGTTTCCTGATAGGGAATACTCTCTATGAACTCGTCATTCTTCATTCCCTTCAAATTTTTCCTCCAGCGCTCCACAGCCTGCCCTCCGGCATTATAAGCAGCGAGCGCATAGACCGTATCACCGTCGTACTGCTTCAACAAATCCCGAAAATGCCTGGTTCCCAATTTGATATTGAACTCCGGGGTTGTAAGGTTCTGCGCATTGAACTGACCTGTTTCATGGGCAATCGCCTTGGCAGTGTTCGGCATAAGCTGCATCAGGCCAATGGCCCCGGCGCGGGATTTTATGGATGGCGAAAATCCGCTCTCGGTACGAATCAGCGCATAGATCAGCGCTTCGGAAAGGGTATTGGCAGATGCATGCTGGACAACCGGTTCCGTATAGGTCAGGGGATAGCCTGCCGTCCAGAGCGGCAAACTGGCCTTATCCCATTTAACAGGACGGTTTTGCAGAAACAGGGCAATGGCCGAACCATATTCACCTATTTCAAGATACAACCGGGCCAGGCCGGGGAACATGCTTTTTTTGTCCCCAAGCTTTTTGCGGGCTGCCAGGATCTCGGCGCGAGCCTCCTCCCGCATCCCCAACGAAGCCAGCAAACGCGGTTTTTCGAATTTTGCTGGTGGTAGCAGAGGTAATTCCACCAAAACATTACGCAGCCTCAATCCTTCACGCATATCCTTAAGCCCCTTCTGCTCACGACACCTGGCAGCATAAAACCCGGAAGGATACTCTTCCAGCAGCATGCGGTAATAGGTGGCAGCATCACCATTACCGCTGTTCTCCAGCGCCCGTGACAACCAATAAAGGCTCTTCTCCCGCAAAGCATCATCCTTCAGCAGCGCCTTGAATGATTCAGCAGCCAGCAGGTATTCAGATGCCAGATAACGACACCAGGCTTTATTCCAGCTTGCACTGGAAATAAACCCGGAATTGGGAAAAACCGTGACGAGCTGTTCATACAGCCGCGCGGCCTCAACGTAATTTCCCAACACCTTGCGCAATCCCGCCGCCTCCATCAGGGCATCGTCGCTAAATTCCTGTTTTTTCCCCTCACCCGCCAGGTCCATGTAGAGAGCAAAAGCCGTCTCATTCAGGCCCTGGCGCTCAAGCGATCTGGCCAGCCAAAAACGCCCCTCAGCATTTATACCGGCAACATTGCTGGCAGCAACCTTTGTGAGGCACTTCTCTGCCTGCTTATATTTTTTCAGACGAAACTGGGTCATTCCCAACCGAAGATCTACCCTGGCGATGAAGGCACTCAACTGACCATCCAGCGGGATAGACTGAAGCGTTTGCAGCGATCCGGCAAACTGATTCCGGGCATACAGCGCCGATGCGCGACGCAGCAGTTCTTCAGGCGTGCAGGGCGCGATATTGATACCTCTCTTTTCCAAATCCTTGAGTCGATCCTGTGCCTGTTTTGCCTGAGAAGTGGCTGGGTTGTTCAGCCAGAGACTGCGATATACCTGGGCCGCACCGCCTTTATCCCCTGTCTCTTCCCGGCTGCGGGCCAACTGGTAAAGAGCATCCACGGAATCACTCCCGGAGGGGTACTTGTCGACAAAGGATTGATAAACCTTGAGGGCGCCCTTGAAATCATTGGCCTCAATGAAAATATCTGCAAAAAGCTTCTCGGAACGGCGAATCAATTGAGATAATGGATAGGCTTTGGGGATAGAAGCTGCCTTGGCGGCAGCCTCCGTAAATTTCCTGAGTTTCAACAATGCCTCAGCCTGATACAGAGCAGCATAGTCGCCCAAAAGCGGCAACCTTTTTTCGGATTCAGCCAGAAGCGGAACAGCCTCAACCGCCTTGTTTGCGCGCAACGCGGCAACTCCCAGCAGGAAGATCCGCTGTGGCGATTCAGTGGATTTCTGCGCGAGGCTAAATGCCTCGTCATAATTCTTTTCCCTGAATTGTGCTGCGGCACGATAGAAAAGATCATCGGCGCGGGAAGAGACAACAGCCAGAGCGATGAGGGCAACCCCGGTGAGCGCTACTATAACCAACTTATGCGGAATACGAAACATTGCCCTGCCTTTCGTTAAAACAGGCCGTGGCTGACTGCCCATGGCCTGTTTTATTATCTGAAGCGAGAAGTTGCAATTTGAGTGGTCATGACCTTTATCTATATATAAAAATATTCTGTTATGCCTTGCGCATCTTCAGCAAGCGCTTACCCACCCAGTGGTTGGCAAACTGGTAGGCAATCCGGCCGCTACGGTCGCTCTTTTGTTGTGACCAGAGAATGGCGGCCAGGCGCTCTTCCTCGCCCCAAACCAGATCGTCATTCATCTTGGCGCACAGCTTGCTGGTCCACTGTTGGACCACCTCCAGGTACTGTTCCTGACTAAATGGATGAAAACCGACCCACAGCCCGAAGCGGCCCGAAAGAGATATTTTCTCCTCCACAGCCTCGCCATGGTGAACCTCATTATTGACCATCATGGCGCCACGGTTGTCGGATTCATACTCGGGCAACAAATGGCGGCGATTGGAGGTGACGTAGATCAGCGCATTTTCGGGAGTGGCATAAACTGAACCATCAAGGGCGCTTTTCAGCATCTTGTAACTCGAATCTCCAACCTCGAAGGAGACATCATCGGAGAAGATAATGAAACGGTATGGTTCACCTTTGATGGCGTCAACGATATCCGGCAGATTCACCAAATCATCCTTGTCAACCTGAACCACCCGCAATCCTTGAGCGGCGTAGTTATTCAGAATGGCCCGCACCAGTGATGACTTGCCGGTCCCGCGCGTCCCCCACAACAGAATATTATTTGCCGGCAGACCAGCCAGAAACTGGCGGGTATTCTCCTCCACCTCCTGCTTCTGAGCATCAATGCCCAGCAGATCATCCAGTGCAATTTGCTCCACCCCCCCCAGCGGCTCCAGATAACCGACAAAGGAATGTTTGTGCCAGTTGGCTGCGCAGGTTATGGACCAGTCTATTGCGGGAATCGGTTTCGGCAGGAGCTGTTCCAATGAGGTCAGTATCCGTTTGAGCTGTTCAGTCAGTTCCGGGTCAAGCATACATATCCCCCTAATCCTGATAAACAGGAAAAGTACGTTAAATAAATCATGGCGTCAGTTTCTTGATAATGGCGTCAGCCAGGCCATAGGCCAGTTTTTTGCCCATACGGGCCTTGGCCGCGGCTATGGACAGACGGTTGTGCTCAAAAAAGTCTGTCTCCGGCATAATTATCTCCAGAGAGGGTTCGTTTTTGCCCGGTTCATAAAGGTAGAGACGTGACTTAACCTTAATCTCCGTGGAGCAGCAACTGGAACTTTCCAGATAACCCCAGATGTCGCCCGAAATATAGGTCTGTTTTACCAACCAGGCTGGTTCGACCTCCTTGAGCTCTTCCTTGAGGATCAGGAATTTGGCAACCCTCGTGTTTTTGCGATGGGCATTCAGCCGGTCAACGAATTCATTGAAGACCGGTTCGCCAACATCCGACGGAACAAGGGTCGTATCAAAGGGGATCACGTAGACCGTCTCGCGTTCTTGTCGTGGGTCAAGGCTGCCGTAATCCCTGATCTTGGCCGCCCCTGTGCAAGCTGTCAGGAACAGGACTGCGAACAGCGCCCCTGCCATTGTACGCACAAAAGCGCTCACAGCTTCCTCCTGACCAGTTCTTCCTGATAAAACTTTTGATACAGTGCTTCCCAATCACGGCTGCCAGGCGCCCTGTTCCTGAGTTTGGCCTGCACCGCTGCATCGATTTCATCCGCTACATTGAAAAAATCCGTCAGCGACTGTTTGATGCGGGAAAGCGCACGGCCTTCATCAACAACATCGGCCAGATCATCGCGCCAGAGGCGCTCCATAATTTCGTGGGACAAGTGGGAAATTCGGTCTTCGGAGAGCGACATATTACTTCCTTTATACCAATTATAAAACGATCTTTCGATCCCTGGCCAACTTTTCCTTGATCATACGAAGCATCTTGCGGCGATCAATGTCCACGGCACTTCGGCCCATGGCGGCAATAGTCTCGTCCAGCATCCGTTCGGCATCCTGCTCCAAGACCTGATCACGACTGAAATCCTTAATGATAGCCTTGACAATGCCCTGTACCGCAGCGCCCCTTTCAAGGCGCTGAACAATCAGGCCTTCATGAGCAAGGTCGCTGTAGATCTTCTCAGCCAGTCGTTTTATTTGTTCTTCTTTTAATCGCATAGGGTAATTCACTCAAAAAAACAGCCTGCCTTCCGGCAGGCT